>CAZYSR010000133.1:0-8972 GCA_964649525.1 uncultured Gammaproteobacteria bacterium | reverse complement strand
GAGGATATTACAAGCAAACTGAAAGTATCACGCAGAACTGCCGAACGCATGATGGAGGCAATTGTTTCTTCATACAAGGACAATATCGAAGTCATCCAACGCCGGCCGAAACGATGGCGAATTGTCAAGAAAATTGAGGCGCCCAGTCCCACTGTTGAAGAACTCGCTGTACTAAATACTGCAGCCGATCTGTTTGAACGGGAAGGCATGCATCAGTATCAGCAATACGTAAAAAGTCTACAAAGAAATCTCAAAGCAAACATTGAGCATACGAAACTTACCCGTCTTGACCCCGATGTTGAAACACTGGAGGCAGCAGAGGTCTTTTCGCATCGACCGGGACCCGTACAAATTCTTGAAGACGGTTTATACGAACAGCTACAAGACGCAATCAAAGGTTTTAATCCAGTCAGTTTCGACTACACGAATGTCGAGGGAGAAACGAAGCGTCACTATTACGTTCACCCTTACGGATTTTTACACGGAAATAACACTCGCAGCTACCTTCTCGCGAACATTGATCAAGCAGCTTTTCCTGGGCTTACCGTATTCATTCTAACTAACATGTCAAAACTGGTTGTCTACAAAAAAAAGTGGTTCAAGAAAATCGAGGATAACTCGGTTGAAAACTACCTTAAGGACTGCTTTGGGGTATTTCAAGACAATAGGGTCTACACTGTAGTCTGGCGATTCAATGCTGATTGCGCTGATCATGTCGAGAAGTGGGTATTTCATCCAACACAGACAATGAAAAGACGCCGTGATGGGCGCATTGAGGTGCAATTCAAAGCAGGCGGGCTCTACGAAATGGCCTGGCATGTTGTCACTTGGGGTGACCTGATTGAAGTGGTCAAGCCCAAAAAATTGATTGACGTTCTCAGAGAGGTTAAGGATTCAATCCGTCTACCTGATTGACAGCACCGAAGCTACGAATGGCGCACCTTCGCCATTCGACGATACTTGTGCAACAACGGTTCCGTATAACCGTTTGGCGACTCAACTCCCTGAAATACGAGCTCCAATGCAGCCTTGAAACCAGCACTGGCGCCGTGGTTTTTGGCCATTGGGCGATAGCCTTCGGTTTCCTGGTTCTGATTATCGACAATGACAGCAACTCGTTTGAAGATGTCCTGCACCTGATCGCGTGTAGTCAGTCCGTGCTTGAGCCAACTCGCAATTAGCTGGCTCGAAATCCGGAGCGTTGCCCGGTCTTCCATCAGGTTAATTTCATTGATATCCGGAATTTTTGAACAACCAATACCCTCTTCAACCCAGTGAACAACATAGCCCAAGATACTCTGCGCGTTGTTTTCAAGTTCTTTGATAATCTCTTCATCAGATAACTCTTCACGCAATACCGGGGGTTGCAAAATTGTTTCAAGTTTTGTTTTTTCCTTAGAAACCTTGGCTCTTTGGATCGAAACAACATTGACTTCGTGGTAGTGCAGTGCATGCAGCACTGCTAAGGTTGGTGAGGGAACCCATGCGGTATTAGCCCCTGCTTCAGGGTGAACAGACTTCACCCTGTACATTGCTTTCATCAGGTCTGGCATAGTCCACATACCCTTGCCGATTTGGCCCACACTATAGACGCCGGTGTTAACACCCACCTCGACATTCCAGTCCTCATAGGCATGCAACCATGCTTCCTGCTTCATCTGATCCTTGGTGGTTGACGGTCCCAGATTCATCATCGTATGGATTTCATCACCCGTCCGGTCCAGAAAACCAGTATTGATGAAGATCACGCGATTACGAGCTTCACGGATGCATTCTTTGAGATTCGCAGTGGTACGTCTCTCCTCGTCCATAATTCCGATCTTGAGTGTGTTCCGTTTCAACCTCAGCTCATCTTCGACCCGGGCAAACAGTTCCACTGTCGCAGCCACTTCTTCAGGACCGTGCAACTTAGGTTTAACCACATAAATGCTTCCGCAGCGGCTATTTGCAAAAGACTTTGCACCTTCACCTGAAAGATTATGTATGGCGCAAAGACTGATCACCATCGCATCTAGAAATCCTTCAGGAATTTCATCACCGTCCTTGGTAAGAACCGCATCGGTATACATATGAATTCCGACATGTCGAACCAGCATCATACTCCTCGCAGATACTGTCGTGAGCATACCGTAGGGATTGGTAAACTCCATGTCTGGATTGAGCGACCGTTTAATGTTTTTTCCGCCTTTTTTAAATTCCGCTGTCAAAGTGCCCTTCATCAAATTCAGCCAGTTTCGATAGGCAAGAGTTTTATCTTCAGCATCCACCGCCGAAACTGCATCTTCAAAATCCTGAATGGTAGTGACCGCAGCTTCCATACTGATATCGTAGACACCCGCAAGATCCTTTTTACCGATGAAGGAGTTTCGATCAAACTGCAGTCGCATGAATAGACCGTTGTTGTAAAGCAAGATTTCAGAAGGCTCGTACATAAGTCCACGAAATCCCGCAAACTGTCCTTGTGACTTAAGCGTTGTGTGCTCCCCACTTTTCAAAGTAGCGTGTACGCGAAGTGTACGGCGGCCAGCCGGAACAATTGCGTACTGAACAACATCCGCGTGACTACCATCTTCCAACGGTACGACCCGGTCCAGAAAGTCGCGTACCCACTGAATCACTCGTTTACCGCGTTGCCAGTCAAACTTTTCGGGCGGTGGGGCAGGTTCATCTTCCGGCTCAGCAACACCAGAGGTATAAAGAGCATCATACAGGCTTCCCCAACGGGCGTTGGCAGCATTGAGAGCATAACGGGCGTTATCAACTGGCACTACCAGTTGCGGGGCACTCACATCAGAAATCTCCCGGTCAACATCCTCTACTTCAACTTTGAATGCCGGACCTTCTTTAACCAGATAACCAATTTCGCTCAGGAATTTTCGACTGTCACCAGTATTGGCTGATATACCTGCGTCGGAAGCATACCAATCATCAATTTTGGCCTGCAGTTGATCTCGTTTCAAGAGCAGCTGTTTGTTATTCTCACCAAAATCTTCGACAATTTTGGCAAGTGCTTTCCAAAACGAGTCTGGAGAAATTCCTGTCCCAGGAGTAATTTCCTGCGCGACTAAATCATGCAGACATTGACTAACTTTCAGTGTGCCTTCGTGGACGTATTGACTGTTATGTTTAGGCATTGGAAAAATCTAATTATGAAGTTTCAGCTATTGACATCTCTGCTACGCAACGAGAGACTGGATCTCGATACACAGCGCAGTTTTCGCCCATACATTATGATGGCCGTCCAACTCAGGAATTATGCAACATCGTTGTTACATAGTCACCTGGTATGAAAACTGTTTGAAGAATTGAGGCAATTTTATCCGTTGTTCCTGAGGATATTTGCCACTTGGTTTTCAGCGCGAGCGGAAAGGCAGTAAGCGTCAGTAAATTTTGCCGAACGAAATGATTCCGCAACTTGAATTATGTGTCGTGAATTGTGTTTAATACCCACAGGGTAGCACATGCGCTCTACTTCACATAAAAACCTCCATTGGTAAGCTTATCAACCGATTACGACGGTTTCCGCTAGAATGCCGCACTCTACCTATCTCCCCCACAAAATGGGGTCTGCAAGGATTTCCCCTGAAGGTCGATTTGAAGCTGGATCATTTCAAGAGTTTACTCTCGTTTACACGGCCGGATATTTTGGAATCGACGATACAGGGTCCATTAAGATCGTCCATAGATTTGCATCAGATATGGGCAGGCCTCAGTTCGACAACCCCAGTGCGCCGAATTACACGACAGTTAAAGCCTCGAACGGAGCTGTTTTGCATGTTGAATATGATCCCAAAAGGAATATACGTCCATGGGACAAGACACTTTACATTAAGGTTGTACGAGGTTTCCTAAGAGAGGGAGATCAGATATCTGTAAGATTTGGTGACCGTCGCCAGGGAAGCCCAGGAATTAGGATTCAGACGTTCTGCGAAAAGACTTTCGAGTTTCGAGTACTGGTCGATGCTATTGCTACGTACGACTACGTTGTTCTACCTCACCAGCCCGTCATTGAAATTGTTTCAGGACCACCTGTTGTCTACCAGGCAGTTCTTCCAACACTGAGACGAAAATCCCAAGCATTTCGGCTCTGCATAAAGGGGGTTGATCGTTGGGGGAATCCTTCCGATCAGTGTGATACACAATTCATGATTCGTTCAAATCTCAAAATCAACGGACTACCATCCAACATTTGCTTGAACAAGGGAAAATTCGCCCGAATCTTCGAGAATCTACAAGCCCTGGAAACTGGAGATTTAATTATTGAGCTGGTGGATGAAAATGACAAAACCGTCGCTAGCAGCAACCCTTGTAGAATTGTAGATAGTAGTGCCTTGCTGCCTTTTTGGGGTGATTTGCATGGGCAATCTGAAGAAACCATTGGAACAAACTCAGCGCGCGAATTTTATGAATTTGCTCGTGACAAAGCTTTTCTCGACGTTTGCGTCCACCAAGGGAATGATTTTCAGATTACTACCGAATTCTGGAATCACCTGAACGAACTTTCATCTGAATTTACGGAAAATGACCGGTTCATCACATTTCCAGGATGGGAGTGGTCAGGAAATACCGGACTCGGCGGCGATCGAAATGTTCTGCACATGCGAGAAGGACGCCAGATTCATCGTTCGTCGCATGCCTTGGTCGACGACCATTCAGATATTGAAACAGATGCAAACTCTGCGAATGATTTGTTTGATGTCTTGAAAGACGAAGACTGTGTGGTATTTGCTCACATTGGCGGTCGTTACGCGGACATAAAAATTGCTCACGACAAACGAAACGAAAAGGCAGTGGAGGTTCATTCCGCCTGGGGCACGTTCGAGTGGCTCATTCAAGACGCACTCGAACAAGAGTATCGAGTAGGGATAGTGTCGAATTCAGACGGACACAAAGGCCGTCCTGGTGCATCACATCCGGGCGCGACCAAATTCGGAGCCTATGGAGGATTAACTTGCGTGCTGGCTCCCGAGTTGACTCGAGCGGGCATCATGGAAGGGCTAAGAAGGAGACATCACTATGGGACGACGGGAAACAGAGTCATTTTGAGTACGCATGTGTTATTTGACCAGTCCGCCGAACTTCTTCTGGAAAACTCCGATGGAGAGGAGCAAGCAAAACCGTGCACCAAGGCGATGATGGGTGACATTGTGCGGTGTAATCAAAAAGTGGTTACTTTTGAAATCGACCTGCATAGCCCATCACCGATTGAGAGGATAGATATTCGCAATGGCTTGCAGACACTTGAAGTCTATCGGCCTTATGATGAACAAAGTCTTGGGAAACGCATTCGCGTATTGTGGGAGGGATCGGAATATCGAGGTCGAGGACGCGAAACCGTTTGGGATGGATTTGCTCAGTTGACCGATAACGAGTTTGAATCGTTAACTCCAATCAATCGTTACAATCTGGACAAGAAATTCGAGCAGACAGCAAACGGGCGCGTTGAATGGACTGCTTTGACGACGGGTGGATTCGGAGGATTTGATGCCATATTAAAGTCATCATACGCAGGAACTTTGGAAATCAATACTCATCTAGTGAAGGAATCGATATCGATTGAGGATGTTGGACGCAATGAGCTGATATTTGCGAATGGTGGTATCGACCGCAGAATCAGAATTTTTCGACTACCCGATGTCAATCCGCATTACCGAGAAACATTAACACGTCGAATCCAGCTTGTTGACCATCGCGACAATGCGCTTTATGTACGAATTACCCACGAAGACGGACATTTCACTTGGTCGAGTCCAATCTACATTTATCGTTAAATCAAGAAGACAAACAACAATGACATCGAACGCCCCTTAAGCTGGAATAATCGGTTTCGCCGAACGAGATCGCTTTGAGTGGCTGGTCCGAAATTTACTGCTACAAACGAATTATTTATCGAATCGAGTGCATGGTTTCGAACGAGAATAAGTCTGAATAATTCATTTGATAAAATCAACATAGTAGATGCTATTTCATGTAAATCCCTGCTAAATAAAGCTGGAGTTAGGGTATGAGAATATTTTTGGTAGTCGCAATTTTTCTCGGTTGCATCATTGTGACATATTTTTACCAGACTAGTGCGCCGCTCATGATTTCGGCAATGTGGATCGTTGGTACACTTACTGCTTTGACAATATTTCATCGAAAACCGGCTACAAGAAATCCTGTGGGGATCGCAGCAATTGTCAGTTGTAGCATATTGTCAACATTTGACACATTTGTCGGTTCGCCGTTTGTCAATGTCGCGTGGTGGGGTATTTACATTACGATCATTTACATGGTATTGTCAGAAATTGAAATGAAAAAATCCACTTCTTCCTGACGCGCTAATTCAACTGTGAACTGAATCCTTCCTAGAAATTCTCGCACGGGCTGACTACTTGGTATGAGCGATCAGTCTGAGTTCGATTTCTCAGGCCAAACACTCATGATCGCAGGCTGATCGTTGGTATGGCAGTGTGCGCCGCCACCTGAGGCCCACGAACTTAGCATTTCAACAACATGAACATCGCGCCCTGGGAAATATGACTCAACTCGGGCTTTCGCAGCCAGATCCGTTTCTGGATTGTCAAATCCCACTAGCAGTACAAATCCATTGCCCACTGTCCAATTCGCATAATTGGTATCGAAAGTCTTGCCGTTGTACTCAACAGTCGCTTCCATCGGATCACGAATGACCCGAAGTCCCGCATCGGCGATCGTTTTTGCAGCATTGTTATAGACAGCATCATCCCGACCATCACCCGGTTTACACCTTGACGCGTGTGTACACTCAGGCACAACAACAGTATTTGCATCAATAAATCTTGCAATGCCGTCAACATGCCCCTTTGTGAGGTCAGTCTCTGGTATACCTTCAATAAAGATCACTTTGGACACTCCAAACCAGCGCTTTAAGTCGCTCGTTGCCTGGTTCTTGGTATAGCCTGGATTTCGGTCAGGATCACCTAGCGCACTCCAATTCAGAATCAGGGTATCGACACCATTGAACTCCAAATTACCTCGCTCGTGCACGATGTCAACCTGCTCAACTGGCATGTTCAGAAACTCCGCAACCTTATCAGGAACACGGTTGTCTTTATCGTATGGAACGTATGATCCAAATGCACCACCCCAGGCATCAAATTCCCAGTTCTGAATTATCATCTCGTTCCCGACCATGACGTAAACAGGCCCGTTGTCGCGCATCCACGCATTGTCGTTGGGTAGAATGTGCCAAATAATGTTTGGATGGTCCGGATCTAAACCCACCTCTTCGATTGCAGCGCGTGCCTCATTTTTGAGATGCTCTGTATCGCACAACAGGTGTAATTTCTGGTATCGGACAATGACACTTGCCATTTTGGCAAAAGCCACTTCAAATGCTTTTTCGTAAGGGCCAGGCCACTGCAACCAAATTGCCTCTTGAGGTTCCCATTCGGCGGGTACCCGCCTTTGAGAAAAGTTGTCAGCCATTGTTAGTGAGGAGACCGATATCGCGGTCAATAGCAGAATGATTGAAACAAGATTGATTCGAATGATTGGTTGCGTAGCCTTCAAAACAGATGGACTTAAAACTTACACAGATGGGTTGTTCCAACTTAGTTGTCGCTGAATTGCAGCGCTTCACCACTTTCGCTTTCGGACCCTCTTGGTAGCTTCCTCGGTACCGTCATGAAACGAACCAAACCACCGATCCCATGGCATTTCTATCGTTCCGTAGTTGCACTTAATGTGTTTATGGTGCAGTTGATGGAAAAAATTTCCGAGATCCACTCTTTTCTTGCCGTCAATTTGCAGTCCCTCAAAACCGCAATGCGAAGCACTTGCCCCAATACTGTTGTAGTATGCATGAAACAAAAAGTGCAACGGGTGAGACAAAACCACAAAGTGAATCAAAAAACTGGAAAAGTACAAAATATGCTCTATGGGATGCATGGAAATTCCGGACCAGGGGCCGATATTCACATTGCGGTGATGGAGTGCGTGAGCGACCCTGTATAACGGCGGCCAATGAAGCCAACGATGAATCCAGTAAAAGTGCATTGAAGACCAAATCGGAATCAACACAAACATTGCCACGAACCACACCGGATTGTCCACAATGACGAGCATTGGCAGATATCCGTTAGCGCTCAACCAAAAATAAAGTACTTCATAGGCACTCCAGATCAAAACGCCACTGCCCAGTGTCCAGAACATATTGTCCAGCACCTGATTGCCAAAGTTGTGAACCTTGCTGTTCTGTTTCTGACCCTGCTCTTCATACTTCAAGTCGCTTCCCTGCTTTCTGAAAGTGTAGAAATAAAGATGTAGCAACCCCGCAACTGACAGCATGATGATCAGATTACGCAGCCAAATGGATGCAATCCAGCCGAAAGACAGATTTTTCATTTCTTCTACAGTCGGCTGGAATACGA
Source organism: uncultured Gammaproteobacteria bacterium (assembly GCA_964649525.1). Classification (GTDB taxonomy): domain Bacteria; phylum Pseudomonadota; class Gammaproteobacteria; order Arenicellales; family JAJDZL01; genus JAJDZL01. Next base: position 579 of record CAZYSR010000133.1, on the reverse strand, counting down.
AGTAAACAACACATGCCAATGCCAGGCAAAAGAGCTGCATGCTAATGGCAAGCCAGGATGCCGCAAGCCATCGCACGACGCCGATGAGGTTGGGCGGCCAATCAAATATCGGGTTTAACTGAACCGGAATCTTGGGCGTATATTGAAAGCGGGCACCGCTTTTTGCAGAAATCACATCCATCTAGGTCACCGTAAAATCGATGTGTAGTTTCACATTGAAACAGACGTTTTTTATACTCGGTGCGCGATATTTTAGCCGAGATATATTGCGGCTAGAATTTCAATGTTGGGATTTGGCAGAAGATGCCCAGGGAATTTTGGTAGTCTGAAAATACTATGCCCGGCAGTACCTACTTTCACACGGAATTTCTCCACACTATCATCGGCGCGAAACGTTTTCACTTCTGAGTTTGAGATGGATTCAGGTGGTACCCGTTTGCTATTGCCGCCGGGCAAATCGATTGACCCAGCATCATTTGAGAACTTCTGGATCAGAAAATAAATTGGTAGTCAAAGTGCGGTATGCACACTTGTGAACATACAACCACTCGAACAGCTCGAGTGTTATATGGTCAAGCC
>CAZYSR010000132.1:0-14249 GCA_964649525.1 uncultured Gammaproteobacteria bacterium | reverse complement strand
GCTTTGACACTGGTTAATGAATGGGGCCTTTCCTATGGGGAGTTGATTCCCTACGCCACTCCAGGCTTTGTTGCTTTTGGCATCTGCGCCATTCCTGCCGGTTGGCTGGCTGATAAATGGAGCCGGGAAGGTATGATCGTTATTTTCTTTCTTGGGATTGGAGCTGCCTCCATCCTTGCCGGTTTCGCCGGAACCCCCTTTGAAATGGCAGTGTATCTCACGCTGGTTGGGGTTTTTGCTGCGATCTATCATCCCGTCGGTCTTGCACTTGTTGTTCATGGCAGACAACAAACCGGAGTTCCCCTGGCCATCAATGGAATATTTGGCAATATGGGAGTAGCATCAGCAGCCTTGATTACTGGATTCTTAATTGATGTTTCAGGCTGGCGTCAAGCCTTTTTCTTACCGGGAATATTCTCCATTCTCATCGGTATCGGCTACTTTGGATTTCTCCGTTTCTACCTAAGGAACTACCAAACTCACAGCGTAGAGAATCAGCAGGCATCTCCAACTCCCGGCCATGCACGAAATATATTGATCAGGGCCTTTGCTATTGTGCTCATAACCACCGGCATTGGCGGTATGGTGTTTCAAAGCACCACATTCGCGTTGCCGAAGGTATTTGATGAACGTTTGGGCGACATTGCGCAAAGTGCCGCCGCGGTAGGCAGTTATGCGTTTGTGGTATTCACCATTGCAGCATTTGCTCAATTACTGGTGGGATGGCTGGTGGACCGCTACCCGGTGAAGCGCGTATTTGCCATCGTGGCGCTAGCTCAGGTCGTATTTTTACTGGCTATGAGCCAGTTGACCGGAATAGCGGCATTGCTGGTTTCACTGGCATTTACGCTGGCAATTTTTGGTCAGATTCCGATCAACGATGTTCTAGTCGGCCGAATCGCCAGGAGCGAATGGCGGGCGAGGGCATATGCACTACGCTACATTGTGACATTTTCAGTCATGGCCTCAACGGTTCCATTGATTGGCTGGGTACATGGCCTTTGGGGATTTGAAACCTTGTTTCCAATGCTGTCTATGGCAGCTGTAGTGACGTTAGTTGCGGTTTTCTTTATTCCAACCAAACTGGCTGCGGCCACTGTAGCCCGGGCATAGTAGAGGAAGTCTGATTACCAAACTTTTGATTCGCGGCCGGACCGGGTGCTGAACAATCTACTCCGCGAACTTCTCCAAGAGTTCAGTTAGACAACAATTGCGATCACCGCCATGCAGTCGCCGGGTTTAACCAGTCCTGGAAAATGCCGTCCGGCCAGTATGCCATCGCGCTGAGCGCGATAAGCAATTGGTTCAACTCCGGTACGGTCTAGTGGCCAGACCCATGCTACAACATCATTTCGTTTGATCTCACCACCTAGATCGACAACCGGTTCTAATAGTCCGTCATGTTCGCTAATGACAAAACAGTCTCCATCTGGCATATCGAGATTGATTGTGGGTTCCATCTCTATTTCAGCATTCAGAATTCCAGCGTGGATCAGGACATTTCTCACACCTTTCTTTGCAAGCCTGACAGTAGATTCGCGTGTCGTACCCCCACCGCCCAATTCTGTTGAAACAAACACTTTGCCCTGCTCTTCAACGACGGTGTCGTACATTCCAGTATTGTCGATTTCCAAAAGAATAGTAGAGTGTGGAGCATTAAACGCCTCCATTGCAGCCACGCAAGCTGCCTGCTGTTTCTTGTCTTCCAGAACATGAGCAGCCGCCAAGGGTACAAACTCAAGCGTTTTTCCACCTGAGTGGATATCGACAATGACGTCAGCTTGAGGAACCAGCGTTCGCATGAAGTAATCCGCTATCTTCTCAGTGACTGTCCCTCTCGGATTACCAGGGAATACCCGGTTCATATTACCGTCGTCAATCGGTGAGTTTCGAGTGCCAGCCCGAAAAGCTGGATAATTAAATGCCGGCACGATGATGACTCTGCCCTGAATATCTGCTGCTTTCAGACGCAAGGCCAGATCCTGAAGTGCTACTGGACCTTCGTATTCGTCGCCATGATTGGCCCCTGTCAGAAGTGCTGTTGGCCCTGGTCCATTTTGAATGACACTGATGGGAATCATTATTGAGCCCCAGGCTGAATCATTTCGACTGTACGGCAAGCTCAGAAAGCCGTGATGAGAACCATCCTCATCCAAAGGAATCGTCGGGGAAATCGGATTTTTAGTCATGGTATTTTCCTCACTCAACTACAATCAAATCTCGCTCAACGTCGCACAGCCTTTCTCCGCCAGACTCTGTCACAACGAAAGATTCGGACACTGCACAACCCAAGTCATCCAGCCATACTCCGGATTGGAAGTGAAAACACATGCCAACCTCAAGGACAGTTTGATCTCCCGGTCTCATGCTGCAGGTTCGCTCACCCCAGTCTGGTGGATATCCCACACCAACTGGGTAAGCGACGCGACTCTCTTTTTCGATTCCGTTTCGATTAAGAACTGCCTGCCAACCGGCCTCAACCATTTCACAGGTGTTTCCAGGTCTGGCCAATTCCAATCCGACATCAACGCCTTCAACAATTACCTTGGCGAGATTGCGGATTTTCTCCGGTGCTTTTCCCAGATAAAGTGTGCGGGTCAGAGGCGTATGGTAACGACGTCTGACCCCTGCAAGTTCCAGCATTACAAGTACATCTGATGGGATGGGTAGATCTGACCATGTCAGATGGGGCGTACTGGTACTCTCACCGGCTTGAATCAAAGGACAAATTGAAGTGTAGTCACCGCCGTACCCTTCGGTTCCTGCAATCTGAGCGCGATAGACCTCCGCAATCACTTCATTTTGTGGTACGCCAGCCCGAATTTTAGCGATGGCCGCATTCATGGTTGCGGTACAAATTTTGCCAGCCTGGCGCATGATACTGACTTCTTTCTCAGACTTTACGAGACGCGCCCAGTTGACAAGATCGCCATTATTGGAAAATTTGGCGTCTGGCAGTCCTTTTACCAATGTTGCGTGACAACGTGCGGTGTAGTAATGCGCATCCATTTCGACACCAATTCGAGAACTGGCCCAACCTTTCTGACGAATTAGGTCAACGAGTTCGTCATAAGGATGGTCAATCGGGTGCATCACTCTTTTTTCGGCATACGCCAGGATATTGTCTGCCGGGAGGTCCGTCGTAACATGAGCTGCTTTGGCATCCTGAGCGCGGCCAAACCAGATCGGCCAATCTTCATCCAAATGAACAACCACGCATTGTGGTACGTAGAATGACCACCCATCATAACCTGTGAGCCAGCACATATTACTGGGGTCTTGGCAGATGATCAGGTCGAATCCTGCACGGCTCATACGATGCTTCACATCGTTAACACGCACTTCATACTCTTCAACTGAAAAAAGCTTTTCAAACAAAGAATTGGAGTCACTCATACTTTATGCCTCGACAGTCAGTCCTGTTGATGTGGTGTCCGCTCGCTGCCGCGCCAATGTTGCGATTGCAGTATCCTGAACGCCGGTTCCAGTAAGGTCGCAAATCGTTACATCGTCTGCGGATTGACGACCGGAAGATTTTCCAGCAACAATATCGCCCAGCTCTACGATTTCAGCGTCCTTAGATATTTCTCCTGCCGCAATTGCGTGATGAAGTTCGCCTAGAATTTCCGTCTGAGATCGTCGGTCTGCAACGTAGAGTGAGGCAAATGACACGCATGCGGGTTCCAGTTCATTTTTGTGATGTTGATCAGAGCCCATTGCAGTGATGTGTTGACCCGGTTTTAGCCAGTCGCGTTTGACTAAGGGTGTTGCGGAAGGTGTAGTTGTCAATATAACGTCAGCTGAATTGACGGCAGATTTTGGATCATCACTGCTTTCCACTGGAATTCCGAGTTTGTTGCTTAACTCTGTTGCAGCCTGTTCCGCCTTTGCTGAGTCTCTGGACCAAAGGACCGCCGATTGAATGGGTCGTACCAGACACAAGGCTTCCAGTTGCAACCTTGACTGCTGACCAGAACCAATAACACAGGCGTGGCGAGCATCTTCTCTCGCTAGGTAGCGCGCAGCGACAGCACCAGCCGCTGCAGTTCGAACATCCGTCAGGTAGCCGTTGTCCAGCAGAACCGCTTCAATCATACCTGTTTTAACTGAAAACAGCACCATCAATCCCGAAGTGCTGGGCAGTCCAAGTTTTGGATTATCGAAAAAGCCGGGAGACATCTTAATGGCAAAACACTCAATGCCGGGTACATACGCAGTCTTGACATCAACTTCACCATTCGATTCTTCTATCGCCATCGACATGATAGGTGGCATGATCACTTTGCCGCTTGAGAGTGCAGCAAATGCGGATTCGATACAGTCTACGGCATCCAAGTCCAATTGGACGATGCTGCGAAGTTCTTGTTCGGTTAAAAGTTTTAAGGTTGGCATATTTCAGACTGTTGGAAATTGATGTTAGTTTTTACTCAAGTTCAAATAATAAAGTAAACCTTAGCGTTGAATGAAATTGTGAACTTAAGTCAATTTTTCAGTTTCAGATTTTCGTCCTGTGTGCAGCGCACCTAATGTACTTACGATTAAGTTTGATACCTATTTCGAGTCAGCAGATTGACCCATATATTGCTGTCCGTATGAATTCTGTTTCAAATTAACTCAAAAGGTATGACGCATGGAAACCCGCACCCCGTGACTCCGCAGTCTTGCACGCGTTGGTGGAAGATTGAGAATCCGCGGTTCACGACTTCCGTCGCGCCAGATTACTTGTCCAGTACCTGTGCCTGTTCTTATCTCGCCGAAATCGGTGTACCGCCAAGCAAATTCAAGAGTTTTATTCTCGTCTAATTCAGTAGCAATCCCTGCACTAATCATCCATGCAAAATCAGTTCGACTATGCCCCGGTACGATGGTAGTTGTGATTGGAAATGTCATGTGAGTTTCACTGATATTGGTGCGTACAGCACCAATACCTGCCCCCACAAATGGGTGGACAGGCTTGTTGCTCGTCATAGCCAGTTTGGGCAGGTCGGCATATAGAGCTACCATCCCGGTTAATTTTGAGAGGTCAGCCGCGACAGATTGGCGGGTCGTTGGGCTAAGAAAGTTAGCATTACCTCGAAAGGATAACTTGGGATTGTACTCAAGTAGCGCTTCAAGTCGCAGTGTTGGTTCTATAAAGTATCCGACACCGACTTCAAGAGAGGGAGATACCCCATAATCACCAACTGAACGGAGTGGCGCACCATCTCCACCAGTTCCACATCCATACAGTGGTGTCGGGTCCGAGATCTCACAATCCACATCCATAAACACCGAATCGGTGGCCTTTTCCAAGCCAAGGCCAACTCGAAGATACCACTCCTTTGCATACGCGGATGCAAAATTTAGTAACAGAATGATCGTGAGTAAAACTTGCAACCGTCGCTGTACTCGCTTTGACATGAATTGCAGCTTCATCAGATTGGTCCAGTGAGAACAGTCAGTTGTTCCGCGACGCAGGATATGAGATTTAGACTACGCATTTTTAACCAGTTCACTTCTCTATTTGATTTAAATGAGAAGATTTTCTTATCTTGAAATTGCATTGTCGGTAATTTAGGTTGAAAAAGATTTATTCTTGTTTTTCCTCAGGTTCAAATACAAACGTCGGTACGACCACTTCCCATTCATCGCACTTTATGAGTGGGTGAAATTTTTTGTCAGAAATATTACGACTCCAACTTACCACTGCATACACATTTGCAGTATGACACCTCATTCCAGATGGTGGTATGAAGGATTTCGCCAATCGACCCACAGCGCAGTCTGCAGAATTTAGCAAAAACCAACTTCCGTTTTCTTCAATCTTTACCTTTAGTGGGTCGCCAGCTGATAAACTGCTTATCGCTTTGTGTATCGGATTTCGGTAGTGATGCCGTCCAGCATAACCAATATCAATATTCTTTAGATCAGGTTGGACAAATTGATGCTCAACTTCTTTTGAATGCGGTGGAAGGTTAGCAGTCTCTCGCTGAATAGCTGCTCTATGGCCTCGCAATTCGCTTTGAAACCCTTGTGAATTGCGGAAATTACTAAGCATGAGTGTCTGCCGAGCACGCGTCATAGCCACGTAGTACAACCGACGCTCGGCGTCGTGGTCTTCGTTGTATTTGGCACGGCCCCAACCACCATCCAAGACAGCTACATGATCAAATTCCAATCCCTTGGCACGGTGAGCGGTGAGCAAAAGGAGTCCTCGTTGCCGTCGCCGAATTTCCTGGCCCCATTCTGCCAGCCATTCAATGAAAGCTTCAACTGTTGTTTCGTTGCCGCCTGTTTCCTCTAGGAATTCGTCAATTGCCTGACGGATCAGGTCGTACCAATAGTCGGAGGGACAGGATTCTAACCAATCGTTCAATGCCTTCCCATCAACAATTCCTGATACCCTCTCTCGCAGCCATTTGAGTAACGTTTGAGTTTCTCGCAAACGCAAGAATCTTGGCAGTTCCTCGTGTACCATTTGTACAGGAATGTTGCGAGATTCGCAAAAAGCGCGCACGGGATTCAGAAACTTCCACTCACGCGCGATGACCGCACATTGCGACCAACTCCAATCCTGGGCAAGTTCTTGTAAGCGCAAAATCTCAGTCATTACGGCCTGAGCCTGAACGATTGCATCACCACCCGCTGGTAATATTTGTACCCGACCGCGTGAAACTTCATCTAGCGTTTCCCATTGTCCACCCGCTGGCATGTTTTCGCGTGCTTGGTTAACTCGGATGGGATGCTCATGTTTCATACGCTCCCGGGATTTCTCAATAATTACGTTGGCCGATTCAATGATGTTTCGTGTGGAACGGTAATTGTCAATCAACCAAGTTGGCTGCGCATTGTAGTCCTGCTCGAAATGTCGAATGTACTTCACTGAAGCGCCTCTGAACGAATAAACGTTCTGATCGTCATCTCCAACCGCGAACAAAGATAATTTACCCATGTCTTCTTCCTGCGATCGACCCGCAAGTGCGCTAATCAGTTCATATTGTTCAGGACCGATGTCCTGATATTCGTCTACGAGGATCCATTGAAAACCTTTCAACAGCCGTTGGCGGCGTTCATCCGCCTCTTCTGGTAGCAGTCCTTCACCTCGAAGCACCTCCACTGCAGTGCGCATCACATCTATAAACATTTCATCATCGGGGCGTTCCGATTCTCCTCTAAAACTGAAGCCCGCTAGACGCATGGCAAGTGCGTGACAAGTGAGCACTGTCACTCCGAAAGAATCATCCCCGATCAGTTCCACCAGCCGGCGACGGATATCCACAGCTGCGTGACGGTTGTAGGCCAGGGCGATAATGCTTCGGGCATTCTCCCTCCTGACACGAATCAAGTACGCGATTCGGTGTACCAATACACGTGTCTTGCCAGATCCCGGGCCCGCGAGAACCAGTGCGTTGACGTGTTCCCGATCATCTGAAACAATATTCTGCTGAACACTATTATTCAAATTACCAACTATTGACTGCCACGATTCAGGAGATGTCGGGCGTCTGATTTCTTCGTCTCGTCCTGGAAGCCAACGTTCAAGAAACGCCTTCTCGTTCATGGAAAAGTAGTCCGTTACCAGATGCAGTGCCTCACCCATCTGTTGAAGACCGCGCTCAGCGAATTCCTCCATTACATGAATTTGCAATACCTGACGTGCGTAATGAAGCATAAGGGGCTGAAAGTCTGCATTTGTAAATGATTTTCGGTTCCCCTTCCGTAATCGGATCGTCATAGCCGGACGAAACACCACGAGTCCCCTGTTGAGACGAAGCACCTCCATATCGTGCAGCCAAAGTAAAGCTCGGTCCAATAACTTCTCTGGATTTCTGACCCTGGTCTTTAAAGCCAGGTCTGATTTAATGGCTTGCAAAAGTTCTCCAAGTGTGGTGGCAGCGAGTAAGTCCATACCGCGACTGCGATCAGGCAGGCAATTGAGCAAATGTTCCAATAAAATTCCAGCTGCTTCGCGTCGAATCTCGGCAGTCTCTTCCAGTGTGTGCCATTCACGCTGTAGCGTGATGTGTACAGTTTCGGCATCGCGCTTGCGTACCGCTATACTGCCTGCAGCGCCATCGTCTTCCTCTCGACCATCGAAGGAAATACCGCGGATGATTCGCCACAGTCGTTCGGGAAGGGGTTCTGGTTCACCTTGATGTCTCAAAGTCTGTGCTGTGAATCGCAAGTGCAGTTGTGAAGGGTCCCCTTTTCCTTGATCAGGTGCATTCTCACGCATGAGCGCAATCAGTGCTTTCTCTAGTTTGCACGCCTCCATCAATCGCTTTTTGGAGGAGCGTTCCACGGCATAGTGAACAAATGCGGTAATCTCCGTGTCATTGTTTGCAATACCGTATCGTTCCAATGTGTACAGTGCGCGGCGTACGCCTTCGGGATTCAGTCCAGAAACTCCCATCAAAGCGTCTGTGCTGATTCCTTCATCAGCGTCCGCTTGCAGTAGTGCTTCTGCAATTTTTAACAACTGCTTTCGATAACTATCTGTAATTTGCGCATTTGACAGCTTCTGTCTGGCTTCGGCCAACGACTTCACCTGCAGGGATGATGGAAACACATTGACGACGTTTTCATCCCGAGTCAGAAACTCCGATTGTTCAAGCCAAGCGACAGCCGTACGCACTCTCGTATCACTGGTAGCGGAATCCTGCACAGACAAATTGTGCTCATCTTCTTCGAGAATTTCACCCGCGGTTGCAACCACTTCACCTTTGAAACGGTTCTTACGGTTCAGATTTTTCAGTGCCCTTAGTATTCCGTTTATTTCTCCTCTTGAGATGCGAGAACGAGCTGACATACCAAACTGACGTTCGACATCGTCTGTTGAATAGAGCAGAACGCAACGGGCTAGAGCTCGGTCGCGCCCAGCACGCCCGGCCTCCTGGATGTAGTTCTCTAGCGAACCTGGTATGTCGGCATGAATGACAAGTCGCACATCCGGCTTGTCAATTCCCATACCGAATGCATTGGTAGCAGCGATCGCTCGTAACTCACCACTAATGAATTTGCGTTGTACACCCTTTTTGGTTTCAGGTGGCAAGCCGGCGTGAAATCGGTCAGCGGTGATGTCCTTCCTTTGCAAGTACTTTGCAACTTCCTCACTTCGTTTTCGCGTGGCACAGTAAACAATGGCGCCTCCAGGTTCGTTTTTGTGCAGTTTCGATGTCAGAACTTGGTAGATGTGCGAAAACTTTTCTGGTTGAGTGGTTGGGACGACTTCGAAAACTAGATTGGTTCGCTCTGAACCGCCGTCCAACACTTCAAGTTCGATATTCAGTTTTTCTTGAAAATGATTGGTGATATCTTTAACGACATCAGGTTTGGCGGTTGCAGTGAGACATAGTACGGGAGGCATCTGTCCACTAGAAGACTTCTCCTTAATGAAACGTCCTACATAGAGATAGTCTGGTCGAAAGTCGTGGCCCCAACGGGATAAACAATGTGCTTCGTCAAGCACCCAAGTGCCAATTTCGCGCTGTTCTAAAGCCCGTCGTAGCGTTCGCGAACGTAATTGCTCAGGTGAAATCAGAACAATACCGATGTCGCCCAACCGAATCCGATCCAACGCATCATTTCGTTCGGGCATCGATAGAAGTCCGTTCACCGTGACGCAACAGCCAATGTTCTTCTCTTCAAGTCCATCGATCTGATCCTTCATCAGAGCGACCAAAGGAGAGATAACCACTGTCAGCGCTCCTGTATTGCTATAGCGGGATAGTGCCGGAATCTGGTAGCAAAGGGACTTACCTGTCCCCGTGGGGAGGATTCCGAGCACTGACTGACCTGCCATCACTTTCTCCACAATGGCTTGCTGCATGGAACGGTTGTTTTCATACTCTGGTATTGGACGAAAATCGTCAAATCCGAACCATCGATTCAACTCTTTGCGCGCATCGTGTCGCTCGCGACACCACATACATTCCGCAGATGTGCAGGCGCGATCCCTTAAATTTCGAACCAATTGACCAGTTTCTGGAAACTGATGACGCACCCAAGGTGGCATCACTGAATTTTCACCCGCCACAGACAACCAGGCCAAGACATAGGCCAGCACCCAGCCGGACGAATTGATATCCGCTAGCAGTTCGCGAGCAGTCGTCTGGCAGACTGTATTCGTTAGTCTTCTTTCGATCGCTGTCTTCGCTTCTTGTGAGGTTGGTTTACCTGCATTTCGTATTTCAAAGAAGAATTGATCAAGTGCTCGGTCGATTCCGGTGGGCTCTAACACACAAAGCCAATGCCACGCAATAAGCAAATCTTCATCTGTTTTTACCAAAGCTTCGCGTTCGTCGTGAAAGACATCCAGTGCCAGCCGTGCGTCCAATTCCGGATTGTTCGCTTGACTGCGTATGATTTCGCCATCCTGGTAGTGTTTGATAAGGTGGTGATAAGGATTGCGGGGGAAGGCTAGCGGACTCAGACGCAGCGTATCGATTACGGGTAAACTCAGCAGACGCAAATTTGGATTCGCTGCCTTGATGTATGGCAGATCATGCTCAATCACATTATGACCAAGAATGAAGGATGCACCATCGGCGTAGCTATCGAGCTCCTCCAGAGCTCGTTCAATGTTCTTGACCGAACAAGAGAAACTAATTTCTCTGTCTTCGCGAACTGCACCGATTGCATAAATCTGACCACTGTTTTTCTTGACTTCAAGGTCTAGAGATATGCAGGATGAGAATGGTTTAGAGCTTGCCGAGATCAATGTAAGTGATTGCTGTAAAAACAGAAAATGATAATCAATCGCGCAGTATCAGATTAGGCTGCATTTCGTCAAATCACAGCGATACCGGATGACACAGGACAGAATAGATATGAGTCAACAGAATTGGAAGGGTGAGGCGTTACGTACTATTTGATCACAACAAAATTACGCAGATCGAAGCCTTCGTAGATAAGTTTGAGTTCAAACAAGCAAATTAGTCAAAATTGGTCCAGATGATCATGCACCTGTCCCATTCAAGACCATTTGAAGTCAGGTGATTGTCGACGGTTTGGGTGAACCACTTTATTCATTTGCAACATCGACATTTTCACCTGAAATAATGCGATAGTGTAAGTCTAAATCGATATTTCCGCCGCTGATAATAATGGTGAGCGATTTGGAATATTGCAGTTTGCCTGATAAAAACGCAGCGATTCCGACAGAACCCGAACCTTCAATAATCAGCCTCTCCTTCCAATACGCGTGTCGAATAGCTTGGGCGATTTCATCTTCCGATACCAGTATGAAATCATCAATCAGGTCTTGGGCCATGGCGAATGTGTACTGATTATCCAGCCCAATTCCACCCCCGAGAGAATCAGCTAGTGTGGGTAACTCGTCAACCAGAACTGGATGTTTCGCTTTGAGACTGGCATGCATGGCGGCACCGCGCTCCATTGAGATACCGATGATGCGAATAGACGGATTTTGAGCCTTTAGCGCGGTAGCTACACCAGAGATCAAGCCACCTCCGGATACCGGTACGACAACAGCTTCAACATCTGGCACCTGTTCCAACAACTCCAGACCTAGTGTTCCTTGTCCGGAAATTATGTCAAAGTGGTCAAAAGGCGGTAGCATGGTCATGTTTTCTTCACTGACCAGGCGATCGACTTCAATTTGTGCGTCATCCTGCGACTTACCGACGATGCGAACTTCAGCACCGTGTGACTTGATGCCATCAATCTTGTTTTGCGGCACAAGACTTGACATGCAAATAATGCACCGAATGCCGGCTTGTGATGCTGCGTAGGCCAGCCCGCGACCGTGATTACCGGTGGATACCCCGACGACACCGTTTTTACGCTGTTCACTGTCGAGGTTTAGTATTGCGTTGCTCGCGCCTCGAAGTTTAAAACTACCGGTGGTCTGCAAGTGTTCGAGTTTCAGGTTGACGCAGACACCGTTTAGTTCGCTGAGTGCGGCAGATTGCATGACAGGTGTTTGGACAACCGCTGTTGAAATGCGATCTCTGGCCTGTTCGATATCAGCAATCGTAATGCGACTTCGATTCATGAATGTTTGACTGGTGGGTTGCAGTCAGGCAACAGTGCTATTTTCTTCCTGATGCTCGAAAATTGATGTGTATCCACCCCACCAGTCTGGAGGCAGCGGCACATTCAGTTCTTCGTGGTGAGCATAACGAGGTTCAACGCCTCGAACCAAAGTATGGTAGTTAACACTAGGATAAGATGGTGCAGTGTACGGCATTGCATCCGCTGCGGCGTATGTCAGTACAAAAGCAGGCCGGGCTGCACTATCGTGATTTGATCCAGAACCGTGAACGGTCAAACCATGGTGTACCGTCAGCGTTCCCGGTGAGCCTGTCAGCATGACAGCCTGGTCCACACCGGCTTCCTCGTAGTCTTCTTCTGCAATAGCACCGGTCCAGTTCCACTGATCATCATAGTGAGGGAAAAGTTTTCCCCGATGACTGCCTGGGACGACTTGCAGTGCACCCTGTTCAGGCGTTGCTCCGTCAAGCAGAAGCAGAAACTGCGTGGTTCCGCTGTGTGTATGCGGATAAAACGCCAGGTCTTGGTGCCACTTAACTTCTGCACCACCGTCGGACCATTTGAAATTCATCATAATCTCTCGGAACCGAATGTTTGGACCTAATAGGTCAGCAGCAATATCAGGGATGATTGAGTCTTTACAGAGTTGCCAGAAAATCGGATCATATTCATCAACATAAGCCACTCTCCGAAGCCGTGGCTTTTCGGCACAGTGATCCGGTTCAATATCGATTCGTTGAGTAGATTCCTTGATCTCTCTTGTGCTTTCCACAATTTCCGCGAGTGCGTTTCTCAGCGGATTCAGCCAGTCTTCACTGAAGAGACCTGGAAAATCAAGATAGCCTTGCTCGTAAAAGCGAAGGCGTTGTTCCTGAGTAATGACAGTCGGCGGAACTGCGTAAATTTCATCAATTTTCATTGCACGACTACCTATGTGAAAAAGGGCTCAGAAACGGGCATTCGAAGCAACTCTCCAAAGCCGTCTACCGGCTTTGTGTAGCCTGATGCGCGAAGTGCCTGCCAAAAAAGCGCCTGGTTGGCTGAGACAACCGGTTTGTGAATTTTTCGCTCAATTTTGTCAAGGACTTCAACCGCCCGGATTGCAGTACAGGAAATGAACAGCGCGTCCGCTTCAGCCCGATCAGCTTCAATTGCGGCATCATATATTGCCTGCGGAGGAATCCGGGCCATTGAATCATTGTCCGGATAGTGGAAGCTGGTAAAGGCGACAACCTCAACACCTGCAGCAGTAATGTAATCGTAAATTTGAGAGTTGACATCATCGCTATAGGGTGTGAGTACTGAAATCTTTTCGGCACCGAACTGCTCTAACGCCGCAAGCGATGCTGTAATCGGAGTCGCTACCGGTATCCCTGGGCGCGCATCATGTACGCGTCGGGTAACCGTGTCATATCCCAATACTACCGTACCAGAAGTGCAGCTGTAGGCAATCGCATCGAGACGCGATCCCGGAATTAACTGGGCAGTTGCGTTGGTCAGTTCAGGCTCCATTACACGCAGACTTTCAACCGAGCAAACGTCATCGTTCGGAATTCTGGACACAAAAAGAGCGATGTCATCGCAAGGGCGCATATTAATAAAGTCGCGCTCGGTAGCCAGGTCATTCGACAAGGCGAGAAGCCCGATTCGATATTGTCCTGGCCCGTCGTCTAGTTGGTACGATATACGGACCGGGTCAGCTTTAAATTGCCTGATAGATTCAGATTGAATGGCTGTCATTTTCATTATTCTCTTTTATTGATGTTAGCTGTCAGCTGCGACAACAATACAGTCAGAGGGAAAGAATGTACATTCAAGTGATCCCTGGTATTGATCCACCGATTGCCCAATAAACTGTTCGCTAATCGTAAAACGGTGACCACTCGCGAGTTCCATGACGATGTGAATATCCGCTCCCAAATGCGCAACGTTTTGGACGGTGCCGCTTATTCGATTGACATTCACTGCACTATCTGCGGAAGCCGCGTTGCCTGCTCGAATACGTTCTGGTCGTATACAGACTTCATATGTCGGTGCATCAAACTCGGGCTTGGGGACCAACAAGGATAGACCTTCCGCGAATTCAAAGGTACACAAGTTGTTCCTGTCCGCTGGGCCCAGCACTCCACTCAGCCAGTTTGAGCGACCGATGAACTCAGCAACAAATTTCGTTTGAGGATTTTTATAAATTTCGGTTGGCGGTCCCTGCTGAACGATGCGACCCTCGCTCATGACAATTAGCCGGTCACCCAGGC
>CAZYSR010000131.1:0-3353 GCA_964649525.1 uncultured Gammaproteobacteria bacterium | reverse complement strand
CGATCATTCCTGTTGTTGCTGACCTGATTCTTGCCAATCCAGGTACCATTTCGCTGGGTCAGGGTGTCGTCCATTATCTACCACCCACTGAAATTGCAAATGGGGTCACCCGATTTAGTAATAACCAGTCTCATCACTACGAAGCAGTTGAAGGTATTCCAGAACTCAGACATTTGATTTCACAAAAACTGAGTCAGGAAAATCATATTGAAACAGACCGCTACGATGTTGTCATAAGCGCTGGTGGAAATATGGGTTTTCTGAACGCGGTCCTCGCCATCTGCGATCCTGGTGATGAAGTCATACTCCTGAGTCCCTGGTATTTCAATCATGAAATGGCCATTGGAATTGCCAACTGTGTTGCAGTATCTGTTGATACCGACGCATCATTTCAACCCAATTTACGCGTGATAGAAAAGGCTATTACCCCAAGAACCCGAGCCATCGTCTCTGTGTCGCCGAACAATCCAACTGGCGCAGTTTACTCTAAAGAGCATTTAACTCAGATTAATCAACTTTGTGTAGACCACAACATCTATCACATTAATGATGAAGCCTACGAATACTTTTGTTACGATGGGATTGAGCACTTTTCGCCAGCTGCACTCGAAAACGCATCCGAGCATACGATTTCTCTCTACTCAACTAGCAAGAGTTTTGCGCTGGCCAATTGGAGAATCGGTTACATGCTGATCCCAAAACATCTGTTCAAACCAGTCAGGAAAATTCAGGACACAAACGTAATATGTCCGCCAGTCATCAGCCAATTTGCTGCAGTAGAATGCCTGAAACTGGGACGAAATTACTGCCTGCAAAAACGCCGTGGAATTGAGATTGCTCGCGAACACTTCATAAATCAACTTAAGACCCTGCCAACCATCAGTTTTCCAGAACTTGCCGGTGCTTTTTATGCCTTCCTACAACTACCGGATGTGGGCATGGAAGATATGGAAATCGTCAAGTATCTGATTCAGAAACACCGGGTTGCGGTCATTCCCGGTATGGCATTTGGCATATCGGATCGCCGATGTCTGCGCGTCTCATACGGTGCACTGGAACCTGACAAGGCTGTTGAAGGAATCGATCGACTGATCGAGGGACTACGGGAACTATTGACTAACCACCCTTGAGTGGGGGGATGATTTTAATGCTATCCGAATCGGAAAGCGTGCGAGATTGACGCTCTCCAATCGGCACAAGATCATCATTGATCGAAATCATACACTTGATATCTTCAGGTAACCCCAGATTCTTCATCAGACCCGAAACGGTCAATCCAGCCTCAGCTTCAACCTGTGTTATGCCACCTTCACTGCCAGCAGGAAGAAATCGGCTCAGCGGACCAACGAGTTTAACAGTCAATTGCATTGAATGGTGGACTTAAAGTCCTAGGCGTTCAATTGTTTCAGCAGTTGGAATACCGTCGGAGTCCCAACCTCGAACTTCGTAATATTCTGGCAGCATCCTGTCTAGTTCGTTAACCTTGCCCTTCGCAGTTCCCGATTTCGCTGGTTCTTTGAGCAGACGTTCAGGCAAAGAATCGTCAGCTTTGGTTAAACCCGCTGCCAGATTGAACTGTCGCTCTAGATTCCAGATTCGCTCGCCAGTCTCGAACATTCTCTCGACAGTCCAATCGCCTTCGCAAGCAGCATCCACCTGTGCCTGAAAGTCCTTGATTCCCCAAGTACCAAGAGTGAACCAGCAGAGTCCAGTTGAATCAATGATGGAAATTTTATCCTGCGATTTCTTACACGGAACTGCCTTGCCTTCACCAGTCTGGTCTTCCATATCCGGACCGAACACATCGTGTTTCATGTGACAGGCACCACGGCTGCTCGTTGCATAACCGAGACCCATTCCCTGCAGCGCACGTGAATCATACCCGGCAAACTCCTGACCTTTTACCGTCATCGAAAGTTCTGGATGCCCATATTTTTCACACAGACGCTTTGAACCGAGCCCAAGAATCTGCCCGAAGCCTTCAAACTTACCGGTTTTTTCCGCCATGGCAGTCAATGCTTCAGGATTGCCAAAATTCAGTGCGACACCATCCGTATCCTCATCGGTGATCACACCCATTTCGTAAAGTTCCATCGCTGCAGCCAGCGTACCGCCAAATGAAATCGGATCCATACCGTGTTCATTCATCATAAAACCGGCAAATGTCAGAGCATCAATATCATCAATTCCGCAATCGGGACCGAATGCGAAAGCAGTTTCATACTCCAGGCCACCACTTGCGTGCCAGTATTCAGGTCGGTTCTTAATGGTGAAATGTTCTTTATCGATGTGAGAGATGCGACCACATGCAATCGTGCAGCCAAAACAGGCTTTGTTCGTCAGCAGATTTTTGTGTCCATGTTCGTTAACTCGTGTCATGGCTGATGGATTGATGTTGTCCACACCCTCAAACTGCACTTCTTTGAAGTTTCGGGTTGGCAGACCACCAAACTCCTGCATCATATCGATCATTGCATTTGTGCCATATGCCGCAAGCTCCTTGACATCGTCGCTGCCCGCAAGTTTGGAGTGTGTCTCTCTGACAACTTCCATGAATTTCTTGGGATTATCAACTTGAACACCCACTGTCCCTCGAACTGCTATTGCCTTGAGGTTCTTTGAACCCATCACTGCGCCGACGCCTGATCGTCCAGCTGCACGGTGCAAGTCATTGACCACGCAGGCATATCGTACGCAGTTTTCACCGGCAACACCAATCGATGCCACTTTCATCAGGGGGTCTTGGTGATGCGACTTGAGATAGTCCTCAGTCTCCCAGACAGTTTTCCCCCAGATTGGCTCTGCTGAAACGATTTCGACATCGTCATCATAAATCTTAAGGTAAGAGGGATCAGGTGCCCGTCCTTCTAGAATGAGCATATCGTAGCCGGCAAATTTCAACTCGGCGCCAAACTTACCACCTGAATTAGAACAGGCAATTGCATCCGTCAGCGCACCTTTTGTGATGACAGCGTAGCGCCCCGAGGTGGAGGCCATCGTCCCAGTTAACGGTCCGGTGGCGAAAATGAGTACGTTGGCGGGATCCAGTGCGTCGACTGTAGGATCCATGTTTTCGTAGAGATACTTGGTTCCTAGTCCTCGTTCCCCGAGGTATTGCTGAGCCCATTCCATGTTGAGAGGTTCAACCTGAACGTTTCCATCGGTGAGATTGACTCTCAACACCTTACGTTGCCATCCCATACTATTTACTCTCCTCAAGTTTGACTGTCATTCAGCATCTGGCTGATTTTCCGGAGCAGCCTTTTGAAATGCTTCCAATTGTCTGCAGTTATTGTCGATTTCAACCAAGATCGGAAAATCATTCAGATCACAATTGAATCGGCGTGCATTTC
>CAZYSR010000130.1:0-5151 GCA_964649525.1 uncultured Gammaproteobacteria bacterium | reverse complement strand
TTCTGACGCGTTTTAACATGAACCTTCATGGAGATGCTCCAGAATATTATCGCCTACCCGAAGACCCAGAACTTGCGAGCCAGTATCTATTGCTGTACGAATTGTCGCTGCCGTTTGGAAGTGATCTCAATGACCGTATCAGCGCGGATAAATCAGCGACGCGTATGACAGTATTACCCCGAGATCGATTGGCATCGAAACACCAGCGCGAACTTGATGCCAGGGCAAATGCCTGGCTTAGCCAGAATGCACCACAACTGACAACCGAAGCAACAGGTCTCAGTATCATCACAGCCTACCTGACTCAGCGAAACATCCACAGTTTGTTTATCGGTATGGCCATCGCCATGGGAATAATTTCGCTGATTTTGCTTTTCGTTTTAAAAAGTGCCAGACTTGGCTTTATTAGCTTGGTACCGAACTTTGTACCGTTGCTCATGACTTTCGGAATATGGGGATATCTCGTCGGTCATGTAGGTCTTGGTGGTACGATGACCAGTGTTATTGCATTCGGGATCATTGTTGACGACACCATTCATTTTTTGAGCAAATATCAAAGAGCGAGACGCGACGGTCTTGCGGCTGTCGAAGCCGTGCGCAAGACCTTTCGTACTGTTGGCCATGCTTTGTCTACGACGACTGTGGCTTTAACTGCTGGTTTTCTTGTACTTACTCTTTCCGGATTTGACACTTCGGCAACGTTAGGTGCCATTGTTGCAATCACGATTGCAATTGCGTTGGTTGCTGACTTCCTGCTACTGCCATCTTTGCTTGTCACGTTAGATAAAAGGAAAAATACTCAGCCGTTGCCTGGTGATTAGTTAATTACGGCACAATTCACCTTGATTTTCGCATTGAGCGTTTTCCCGTCTCCTTATATGCGGACAGTTTTCAATGGTGATAAATTTTCAATTAGCTATTGCTCCATAAGAGATCTAGAATCTCGAGCAAATGCGACTCAATTTTCTGACTCTATCCGCATCCTTTTCATCCAAATGCGAAGGAACAGTGTCAATCTAGACCATATGCCGCTGCGCTAGCATGAAAAGCTAACGGGGTTCTAGCACATTCGTGCGATTAATCTTGCCTCGATGGTGTCGGACTTCGAATTGAGGTTCAATTGGCCAACACTGAGCATCTGTTTGTGCTATGCGATGAGGTCGGAAGAATGATTGAGAAAGATGCTTAATTCCGAGTGAAGGAAAATTATTGGGAAGGGTTGTACGTAGTAGACCCTGTCAACAATGTTGTAGTTTGCAGCTAATGATGGGTAGGTGAAATTACCATTCGGAAGATTCTTCGTCATAGTAATGGTCAGGAAGGCGATAACTGATGCCTTGTGTTCCATAATGTGAGAGTTCGAGAATTTTTGCTATGTCGTAGCGTTTTTCAATATTCATCCTGTCGAAAATGCTTGAAGTTTTCTCAATTAAATTGAATAATTTAAACTGCATCATGGTAACTGTCGGATTACCTTTCGGCAATGACAAGTCGTCTGAGAGTTCATTACCGATCAGTACTCGGGAGACTCGGGAAATTAATTCTGATATTTTTTTCCTTTCTTCACTATCGACGGTGCCAGATAACAATGGAGCGGAGTTGATTAAAGACCAAGCCATTGCTATCGATTCCATTGAGACAGGAGGTTCGCAAACACGGCCGAGCGCAAATAATTGAAGCGCATCCTCTTCATCCTGATACAGAATGGACTCGGGTATCCCCATTAGGTATCCGGAATATCGCCAAACCTGCATAAAGGCTTTTCGCTCCTCATCGTCATAGGAAGCACCCAGAGCCTTCATGTGCGCTAGCAATCTAGCTGAAAACGCACAGATAGCAAAACCAATATGTGCGGAACTAAGCGGAACTCCCAACACTTCCGTGTCCCATTCACTGGCGTTATAAAGTAGTTGGCGAGATCTCGCGTGTACCAGCCGAACTCTGATTGAAAGAGCCCAACCATCTCCATGTCTTTCTAATCCCCCCGGTAGAAAAATTTCAAGCATATGACGATTGTTCTGCTGCAAGCGTTTTGTGCCTTGATAACGCAATCTTCCCTTGATAAAAAATGATAGACTGATGTTGGTAGTAAATCCTTCAACGAGGGTGCCGGCCACCATTCCGGCTAATACAAACCGAGTATTTCTGTGGAACCTTGCGAAACCCGGCCTCATAGAATCAAAATCCACCCACTCAGGGACGTCATCGTAGAATTCCATAAACTTCTTCAAGGATGCTGGTGCATCCCTACCTATGCGTGAACTGTCCGCACTTAAGGCCACTTTTAGAAGTTCAGCCGACTGATTGTGTTCTAGATGGCTTAAGTCATCAACCAATTCATCAGCTAATGGATCACCAATAGTAGTGTGGGCAACATAGTTTGTTGCTATATCTCGGTCGATCTGAAGGGCTTTTTTATAACCTTCCTGATAATCTGATGGAATCTGCATTTTATTGTTCTTATTTTCTAGAGAAATGCGGGGAGATTGTTCTGAATTCGTAGGATTGGTCAGAAAAGTCTCTAGGATGGGTGTTCCATGAATTCAACAATATCAACCATGCTATACGGTTCTTTCCCTTTCTACTCACCTGGAACTCAGATAAATGAGTTTAGTTTGTAGCAGATCAAACGTGTTTGTAGAAAAGCATCAATCTTGATAATAGACTCTTTAAATCGCAACTGAATTGCTAAATTTTGTGCATTATCAATGAAAAAACAACATCTTGGATTATATAGTTTCAAAATGTCATAGGAAAGTTGATTTAATCAAAAACTATAGTTCAACTTTAGCGCGATAAAACTGTCATTTTCTACAGGTTTTAGAACACGATCAGTTTCTTTTGCGTTCAGCACAAACAAACTGTCTATCTCTAGTGCCCATTCATCGGTTAAACGTCGAGAAAATTCTAACGCCAGTGTTTGGCTTTCACGATCTCTCGATATGAGTGTGCCAACCACAAATTCCGAACTGTTGACGTCGTTAAAAGTGAAAAGAGAGGTCAGGAAAATATCGTCTTCAAATGCGTTGGTTGCACGTGATTTTCTGGTGTCATATGTGCGTTCCACAAAAAGCGTCATATCGATCTGGGAGTCGAAGATCGAATAGAAACCGTATTCGGCTCCCAGAATATAAGCTTTGTAGTTTTCTTTTTGCCCGAACAAATTGCTTGCGCCTCTACGGTCGATTGCTTCCAGTTTGAACAAAAAGGGGCCTGTCGTAACTTGTCCATATAACCCATATTGCCGAATGGTTTCGTAATGTGGAATCAATACTCCATCTGTTGGAATTGGTATTAACTTTGGTTCACGGCTTGTTCCGTAAAATGCACTAATTCCAAAATCCAACAGTCCGATGCTGTTGGAATATTGTGCTGCCCAATCTACATTTCTTTCTTTGTGCTCACTTTCATAAGTTGCACGGTTATTGTCGACTGGTAATTGTGACCGAAATCTACCTTTTGTACCGGGGTATGTACGCAAGCGATGAAAGGGCATTGCAAACAGTTCCAACGTACCGAGGTCTCCAGTCACAGTCAGATGGGCCATCAACTGTCCAAGCTTGCTTTTTTCATCCGGATGGTCTGCGACATCAGTTTGATTGACGATGTCTACGATATTTCGAGATTCAACTACCCCCCAAAATACCTGGTCAAATCCTAACCTCAATTCCCATTCACTCTGCCCGATGTCACCAAACGTCAAAAAATAAGCTTCCTTGAGGTCAGCTAGATTACGCTCTGAATCAACGGCATCGTAACGTAAGTTGGGGGTCAGAGTAAAACTTCGATAGTTGTCGTCTTCAAAATAGAATGTGACATTTGCTGAGACGCTGGTCAGACTTGAACGCTGACCGATATTTGCGGGTGATGGGTCGTCTAGGTATCCTCGATGCTCAAAACTGACGGTCCCCGAGATTTCGGTGTATAGATTTTCGTTTTCAGCGTAGGCGTGAACGGAAAAAAACGAAACAAATATTACAGTTATATAAATCCGTACACAGAACAAGTTCCCTCTGCGAAATATCATCGAACTCGCTTCAATCCTGTCGATGTAAAGTCATTTTCGTCAAGGCCTGTTCCGAATTCATAGTCCGACCAGACTAAATCTGTGCTTTTGCCGCTCTGATGATTGACCATGGACATGTAGTCAGCATACCAGTATTTGTCCTCATGAAGCTTGTAATCAGAGAAAGTCAAGGTTTTCAAATGTGATTCTTTACGGTCGAAATAATGGATCTTCCATATACGTAGTTCATCTTTATCGCGCCAGACCACTTGACGCGTATAGCCAGAGCCTTTTTCTGTTGGATATCGCTCCACGACAGTACATTGCAACTCGCCGCAATCTTCGTCCCGCAGATACTGGTAGTCATATTTGTGAACTTCAGCACTTTTCATGTCCTCAAATGAAAATTCACTACCCATGAAAGAACCGGCTATATTCGACGAAGAAATTCGCTTCACTCGTTTTAATGCTGGCAAATAAAGCCATTGTTCATCACTGTCGTTCAGGTTAACATGGGTCAAGAGCGCTGTACCGCGGACATCCCGCGGACGATCAAAAACAACAATAGACCGATTCCCTTTGCCTTCAACTTCGAGGGTCTTCATCCGCAATTCCCGTTCACTTTCCTGGCCACTCTTCTGGCGCAAAATCATTTTTAAATTGGCTGTGGAATCGCCAAATCCTCGCTCTTTTTCTCGTGCTTCTGTTGCAATTTTCAGTCCTATTTCTTCCGGGGTTTGGCCTACCGCCGGTAGAGTCAGCTGCATGGAAAGTAGCAAGCAAACCGATATGCGAATAAGAATTTTTGACTGAATATGCGACAATGAAATCTTGATCATCTTGATTTAAATAAAGTATTGAAAAATGTAATGGAAATATTGAGAAATTTTAACGACATGGATGTAACGACAATTCAATTTCGTTCCAGCCTGCTTTGCGACTAGTTCAGAATTAATGGTAAATAACAATTGATTCATAAAGTTAGAAAGTAATTATAAAGATTTTTGGCTAATTGAGCAGTATCTGTCGAGAGGCGGCAGCGATACTCTCGGAGCATGCACAACTGGTGTCAGCTAAGAATCGGCATCCACCATTTCTCAGTGAAGATTACTGCCGGTTTATTGAGTTGCGCATTCGTCTTCGAG
>CAZYSR010000129.1:0-3218 GCA_964649525.1 uncultured Gammaproteobacteria bacterium | reverse complement strand
GCCAAAAAAGCGCTTCATGGAGTGTTGGCAGGCTAGAAGTTACAGCATTGGGCTCGACAGGAAGCAGAATGAAAATAGCACCAAAGATCGTACCACCAATATAGAAAGCACCGACTTGTTCCCAAACCGCAGCTTTGTTGTTACTTCGCACGCGTATCATGGCAAAAGCCCAGAAGATGCCGGACAATAAAGCGAGAAGGTCACCAAGGTTCGAAATTTTTGGAATGCCTTCGGCTACGCCGAGAATGACCGCGAGTCCGGATATGCCCGAAATTACTGCGACGATTCGGTAGGGTGATATTTGTTCCTTGAAGACCACTCTATCTAGAATTGTGCTCCAAACCGGAGTGAGATAGAAGAGCAGAACAGTTTTGATTACCTCTGTCAGCACTAGCGAAACAGCATAAAAAATGATGCACATTCCGGTCAACAAACCAGTAATAAGTACGTGCCAGGGTATGCGACCGGTTTTGATAAACTGCCGAGCAAACAGAAATACGAAGAATATCGCAGTCAACCCGATTGTAATCAGAGAGGCCCAAGAAGCGGTTACACCGATATCGTTTAGCTGGCGGATAGGAATCCAGTACACTCCCCAAATTGCACCGCTCACGGCAATTGCAATACTAGGGGCTAAAGTGGTATTTGAACGCATGGATTAATGAACCAATCTACCTCTGACTGAAGTTCGCTAAGTGACTTACAGATAAATCGCCAAAATTAAGAAACAGGTCCAACAGAGTGTTTTGAATGAAAATGAATCGAAGCGGTTAATCATACCAGCAAAGAGTACGGAACTTATGACCCTTTTCGAAGTAGATATCTGTAGACAACAAAGTAACCCCGTAGAACCATTATTTCAAGAGAACTAGGCAATTCACCTGGGTAGGTAAAATGAACTGCGACCAAGGAAGGTAGGAGGCTGCTTGAAAGTTTACCCCATAGAATTGATCGAACGATGAATTATTTGGTTTTGTTGGATTTTGTTTGGGATATAGCTAAAAGGACTGCGTGAGGGGGAAAGCGTCACTAAGCAGCTACCCGGACAGTTTCATTGTATTCCAACACCTCATATCCATTTTTGAGCTTCACTCCTCTGATCACTTTGTCGAGTTCTCTGAGTCCGCGCAGTCGCCTCCATTTGCTCTCGGCACACTGCCCCAGATTGAACATCATGCTCAGCATGGTGGTTCTCGTCAGACAGCCTTTCGAACGCCAGGTGCGGCAGCGGACCGTGGCAAACATTGACTCGGTGGGATGGGTCGTTCGAAGACTATGCCAATGAACCACCGGATAATCGTAAAAAAGTCATGACTATTTCACGATTACATTACTATTTGGTCATGCGTAGTTTCGACTACTGAATTCCACCACCAAAATTGCTCTTGAACACTGAACTCTAAGGTGAACTCACGAAAGTCGTGTCATTCTGTTTCGACTTAACGGGTAATTGAAGCTGTTTTTATCATTTTCAGCATTCCTTTCAATACTTGTAGTGACCATTTTCGATATAATCGTAGATTAGTCATTACTATTTTACGATTAACCTTCATTTTAGTCATGCATAGGTATTTGCACAATCAACTTTTGAAGCACTATGAAAGAAACCGCCAGATGATTTTTCTTTCGGGACCGCGACAAGTTGGCAAAACAACGATGGCTAATTCGATTGGCCATATGCTGGAAGGGTCCAGGTACCTCAGCTGGGACGATCTCATTGACAGGGAAAATATCCTTAAGGGACCGGAATCAATTGTAAAAACAATCAATTTAATGGAATTTTCAGATAGTAAACCTCTTTGCATATTCGATGAATTGCATAAATATCAGCATTGGCGCGACTTTCTGAAGAGTTTTTTCGACAAGTATGAATCGAAATTGAAGTTTTTGATTACAGGAAGTGCATCCCTTCGAGTGTTCTCCAGAGGAGGCGACAGTTTGATGGGACGCTATTTCCCTTATACACTCCATC
Organism: uncultured Gammaproteobacteria bacterium; assembly: GCA_964649525.1. Lineage (GTDB taxonomy): Bacteria > Pseudomonadota > Gammaproteobacteria > Arenicellales > JAJDZL01 > JAJDZL01. The sequence goes on along the minus strand of CAZYSR010000129.1, from coordinate 1,246 downwards.
CGATATCGGTTGCCGAGTGCAACGGTATTGAAGTAGGCGGGCTGGTTGATCCACATCCCAGAAAAATCGATGAGGACCAATGGCAGTCTCTGTGGAACTTTGGTGGATTTCCGGAACCTTTTATCAGCGCAGACAGTACGTTCCACAAACAATGGCTATCGATACGGTCTGAACAACTATTTCGAGATGATCTACGCGATTTGACCAGAATTCAGGAACTGGGCCAGATAGAGGCGTTAGCTAATATTCTTAGCAGTCAAGTGGGACACTTGACAAGCTATACCTATCTTTCAAAAAGCGTCAGGGTATCAGTCGATACGATCAGGAGATGGGTGTCGATATTGGAAGCTTTCCACTACTGCTTTCGAGTCAAGCCCTGGTTCAACAATGTAGCCAGAGCATTGCGCAAAGAGCCCAAGTACTATTTGTGGGATTGGTCACAGGTGCAGGACCCCGGCGCAAAGGCAGAAAACCTTGTCGCAAGTTCATTACTAAAGGCGACAAACTTTTGGACTGAATCCGGGAAGGGACTGTTTGATCTCCACTACGTCAGGGACAAGCAAAAACGAGAGGTTGATTTTCTCGTGACGCGTGACCGTACGCCTTGGTTTCTGGTAGAAGTTAAGAGTAGCAGCAAGGTATCGCTGTCATCGTCATTACATTATTTCCAGAATCAAACGAATGCGAAGCATGCGTTTCAGGTTGCCATGGATTTCGATTACGTCGAACGAGACTGTTTTGAATTCCAAAATCCGGTGATCGTTCCAGCGAAGACATTTTTAGCTCAACTCATCTGAATTTATCAGACGGAATTACCATTATCTGCCGACTGGTGCCGGATGACAAATCTCCTACTGTGATACGAACAATATCATTTTCCTGTGAATGAACGTCAAGAATATTCCAGTGTCCCGTTGTCGGTGTGAGATTGTTGAACACGGGAACATCAAAAACTGTTGGTTTAGCACTTTCTATAGCCGCCAGCAATGCCGGTAACAATTCCCTCCTGTACCGACAGATCAAATTCCCACACTCTCGGCTCCATACGCGTTCAAAATCTGAACTTAATCCGGGCAGTTTTCTGGCAAACAGACAGCACCGGGGAATGTGGCACAACAGTCTCTTATCTCAAGAATTTGCACCAGCGAAATTTCCTCACAAAAAATCTCACCGAAACAAACTTTTCGCTATGTGTATAATTTGCGACTAGTGGTAAATGTTCTGTTGTTATCCTGTATCGGTTAAC
>CAZYSR010000128.1:0-3008 GCA_964649525.1 uncultured Gammaproteobacteria bacterium | reverse complement strand
GAACTCGCTTGCTATCCAGCCTTTCTGGCGGGTACCAAGTTCAGACTCATTTCAGAAACAGTTTGTCGATTTTCAGAATGATACGACTGCCAAAGACATTGAATTGGCGGCCCGCGAAGGCTATCGCTCAATTGAGCATCTCAAGCGCTACACATTGCTTGGATTTGGAACAGACCAGGGTAAGCTGGGTAATATTAATGGTATGGCAATTCTGTCGCAGGAACTCAATCAGAGTCTGGCAGACACTGGGACAACAACGTTTCGCCCGCTTTATACACCTGTCACGTTTGGTGCGGTCGCCGGCCGTGAAGTCGGTCCCGAATTCTTCGACACAGTTCGCAAGACTGCAATGCATTCCTGGCATGTCGCACAGAACACGCAGTTTGAAAATGTAGGACAGTGGAAGCGGCCCTGGTATTATCCTCAAACGGGAGAATCGATGGCAGAGGCTGTCAATCGGGAATGCATGGCTGTACGAAAGCAGATTGGAATGCTTGATGCATCTACACTGGGAAAGATCGAGATATTTGGTCCGGATTCCACTGAATTCCTGAACTACATGTATACCAATGCCTGGAACAAACTGGAGACTGGCAATTGCCGCTATGGCCTGATGTTGGGTGAAAATGGTATGGTCATGGATGACGGCGTAACGTCAAGACTTGGTGACAATCACTACTACATGACAACGACAACCGGTGGTGCAGCGCATGTACTGAGTTGGATGGAGCAGTGGCGACAGACTGAATGGCCACATATGAAGGTGTATTTCACTTTGGTTACGGATCAGTGGGCGGTTGCCTCCGTCTCAGGGCCAAAAGCTCGCCACCTGCTTGAAAAAGTCACCGCGGGAATCAGTCTGTCTGACATTGAATTTCCATTCATGTCATTCAAGGAAGGGACAGTGTGTGGTGTTCCGGCGCGTATATTCCGAATCAGTTTTAGCGGCGAACTCTCCTACGAGATCAATGTTGAAGCCAACTATGGCCTGCATGTTTGGAGCGAACTGTTTGAAGCGGGAAGGGAATTTGGGATCACTCCCTATGGGACTGAAACAATGCATGTGCTGCGGGCCGAAAAGGGCTTCATTATTGTCGGACAGGATACAGACGGTTCGCTTACTCCGGATGATCTCGGGATGAATTGGATCGTATCGAAGAAAAAAGATTTTCTCGGGAAGCGTTCGCTCAGTCGTTCAGATTGTGTGCGACCCGATAGAAAACAATTTGTGGGCCTTTTAACTGAAGATCCCGATGTCGTGCTGCCGGAAGGTGCACAACTGGTTGATGAACCATCAAACTCCTATCCTGTACCAATGATTGGGCACGTAACTTCGAGTTACTGGAGTGCGACTCTGGGTCGGTCTATCGCACTGGCTGTCGTAAAGGGGGGTCATTCCCGACTTGGTGCGAATATCTATTCAACTCTCATGTCGGGTGAATCAATTCCTGTGACCATTGCTAATCCAGTTTTTTACGATGCTGAAGGTGAACGGCAGCATGTTTGACCCAACTCAGCAGACACCACTGGCAGAATTCTCAATCCAGGACGAAGTCCGTGCTGAGTTCAATGGCGTAAAGCTCTTGGAATTGTCAAACCTGGAGTATTTCAATTTGAGGCTTCAGCCAGATGATAGTCACCTGCTGGATCGGCTGCAAGATACGCTCGGATTTCAAATTTCGCTTGAGCCAAACACTTTTGTGATTCATGAGAATATCTTGTGTAGCTGGTTTGGACCAGATGAATGGCTAATTGTTGCCCCGCTTGATCAGTCCAATCGCATAGAGACAATGGTGAGAGAAAAATTGACGGACCAATTCGCGACCTTTACAAAAATTGGTAGCGCGCAAACGATCATTCGGGTATCCGGTTTGCACGCCATTGAATTTTTATCGAGGGGTATCGCAATTGACCTTGATCCATCCGGATTCGAACCTGGGCAGTGTGTCCAAACTATCATGGCGCATGCCAATGTTACGGTATTGAATCACTCTCAGGAAGAATCGATATTCGATCTGATTGTGCGGCGAAGTTTCGCTGACCACCTTTGGCGATGGCTTCTAGATGTGGGACAGGAGGCAGAATTTCGCGGATAACCCGGGTCAGACTTGCAGTCTGAATCGAAACAGTCAAGGTTTTCAACACTAAGCAGACTTAGATCTCTACTCCTGCCAATTCCATGATTCCCGGGATTTTGTCTTCCCAGCCAATGGCCATGATATGGAGGCCACCTGTTGCCTGGCGAAGGTCTCGCACAATTGCAGCGGAAATCTGCTGACTTGTTTCCACAATTTTCTCTTTGTTCTCTTGCTGATCCGCAATTTTCTGAATCAGGTGGTTGGGTACGGTGATTCCTGGAACTCGTTCATTCATGTACATTGCCATCTTGACTGATTTGATCGGGATCACACCCGCCAGAACAGGTACTTTGATGTCGCCGCACTTATCAAGGAAGCGGGTGAATTCTTCGACATCGTATACGGCCTGAGTTTGCAGGAACGACGCACCTGCTTCTATTTTGCGATGCAGATTTTCTATTTCGACATCTGGGTTCGTTGAACCTGGATTGAACACCGCACCGACGCAGAATTTGGGTGTGCCATTGAGTTGATTACCTGTATAGTCTGTACCTGACTGCAGTGCATTAACCGCGTCCAGAAGTTGTGAAGCAAAGAGGTCGAAGACGGGTTTTGCATCCGGGTGGTCACCATTCTTCGGTGGGTCTCCGCCCATAAAAACCAGGTTTTCGACGCCCAGTACTGCGGCACCTAGCATGCAGGCTTGGATAGCGATTCGATTTTTATCCCTCGATGTCATCTGAACAATGGGCTCGATACCGCGATCAAGCAACAGATGAGCGACCGCAGTTGGATCCATTGCCATACGCGCTGCGTGAGATTCTGTCAGGTTAAAGGCGTGGATGTGATGTTTCAGTGAGTCGGCCTTATCCAATAATGGCTTGAGATCTATGCCCTTGGGTGGCGTCAATTCGCAGGTGACAATAAACT
>CAZYSR010000127.1:0-10397 GCA_964649525.1 uncultured Gammaproteobacteria bacterium | reverse complement strand
AGACCTCCAGATTGACAACAACACTGTGGCGGGGTGTCGGTGCATTCTGCGCTGAAATCGCCAACACCCCAAAACAGTGTTTTATTTTATTGTTATCAATCAGATACAAAACTTTCTTCTCTCGTTAACGGGACACCAGTGTACAAATCCGATTATTTTTGAAGCGATGGACCAGAATCAAATGCATGTCCATCCAGAAGTTTGGTTGCCAAATCAACAGAACTTGCACGATACATACATTGTGGAAAAAAAGTCTGTTGCGATGAATCCACATGGTGTACCGTCATTTACTGGTATGTGTGTTTCCAGGGCGACTGCAGAAAGAACAGGTATTCAGCGTCTAGAAGAGTTGGCTGACCCTGACATGGCTCAGAATTTTGATACCGACGGTGATGGTAAAGGTAATATCTGGATTGGTGCAGCAGGATGGGCTTCAACGAACATCGAAATGATTCGGGCGAAGAGTTACGGTTTTGACGAAACCATGAATTTGGACATCATGGATGAAACGTTGGCAATTGCTCAAGTTGATGCCGCAGTCAAGAAAGATGAAAATATTGTTTTCATGTGCTACACGCCACACAGTATGTTTACACTTTTTGACTTAGTTGTCTTGGAAGAACCTGAGCACGACCCCGAGCAGTGGGTAATTTACCAACCTACTGACGACCCAGATTGGTTGGAGAAGTCTAGCGCTCCAATTGCATGGAGTACGCCGTTGATTCATATTACTTATGCTGTTACGCTGGAGAATGATCAGCCTGAAGTTGCAAAGTTTCTGTCCAGTATCACTTTTACAGTTGATGACTTGTCCGATATGACTTATGCGATTCTTGTAGATCAGCAAGACCCAGCGGATTATGCAAAGTCATGGGTTGAAGGAAATTCCGACCGCGTAGATAACTGGATACAGTAGCAATACATTTCAGAGTCTTGAGAATCTTTTTGTGGTGTCGGTAATTTTTATCGGCACCACGAATTTTGTGCACCATGCAGAAATGAGCTTGCTCCAGGGAGCGCTTTTGTAAGTCTGGAACGTCATGCGTCGCGAAGGCGCGCTATGGCGAAGTGAAACACGACCCGGTCGAAATGCCTGACCTTGTCTGAATCTGTCCGAGCCGACGCTCAGTCAGTCAAGACAGATTTAGGGGGCGAGTGCTTCTGCCTCCCTCCGAAATTTTTGTCTTCAATTGGCACAGTGGCGCTAGGATTCTCTTCCAATACTAATTTGACTGATAGCGCTGAGTTTTCTGCTTGTAGTGTCCTTGAATTATGCGGTCAATCACCATCGCGCAGAACAAGATTGCCAACCCTGCCAATACACCCTGGCCTTTTGCAGCGTATTGCAAGGCATCCAGTACATCCTGCCCCAATCCTTTAGCGCCAATCAGCGAAGCAATAACAACCATTGACAAACACATCAGAATGGTTTGATTAATGCCAGTCATGATTGACGGCATAGCCAGTGGCAGTTCAATGTCTTTTAACAATGTCCAGCGCGTGCAACCAAATGCTATAGCGGCTTCCTTGGTAGTTTCGGGAACGCCTCGAATTCCCAGTGCTGTTAATCGAATGACTGGAGGCATTCCGAATACGAGGGTGGCAAGCACACCTGGTGGCTTACCTGTTCCAAAAAAGGCGATAATCGGAATCAGATAGACGAATGCAGGCATAGTCTGCATAAAGTCGAGAACAGGTCGTGCGGTGTTGTAGGCTTTCTCACTCTTTCCGAACCAAATTCCAAGAGGAATTCCCATGACTATACATAGGAAAGCGGCTGCACCTAACAATGCCACTGTGATCATGCTTGTTTCCCACATCCCAAGTAATCCGAGATATGCCAGAGATGCGACAGTGAAAACAGCGACTCGTGGTCCCGCAAGCCTCCATGCAATAACCACAATTACTGTCATCACCACTGGCCAGGGTGTTTCAACAAACAGAGTTTCGAGACCGTCTAACACAGCTCTAATGGCATACACAACGCTGTCAAAAGCTCCGGATCCCTTGTCGGACAGCCAGTCAAATCCGTTTTCCAGAACCTTTGATATTGGCGAAAAATAATCGCTTTTTTCGACTGGAAAACCTTTTGTGTAAGGTTCAAATTGAGGCGCAATTTTGCCTACAGTGAATCTGTATAGTGTCAGTGGGACAATTGCAAACCACATAACTGCACCGAATACGACACGATTCCATTGAAGGCCAGTCAACACTTTTTCTGGTTCCGCACGCCAGATAATGTATTGGCTCTCATATTTCATGTTTGCGTAAAAACCTTGAAGTACCCTTAAGGCGATAATCATCACTACGCCAATCACCAAGTACAACACCGCATCCTGAGAGGCGGCAGCGGCCTCGACTTGTAAACGGTCTGCTACTTTCTGCAGATTCTCCGCACGTCGCAAAAATCCATCCGCGTCATCACTATTTGCAGCAAGGGCATCTTGATATTTGACCATGAATGAATCGATCTTTTTCGTAATAACCTCAATTCTTGCCAGCTGTTCTGCCCCAAGCTCTCCCCATAACCCTTTACCAAGCTGTACCAAAGCGAGAAGCTCAAGAACGACAAAGGTCCAGAAAAATCCCCACAATCCGCGCACCGCGCCCCAGAAAGGACCAAAAACTGCTGCCATGGTGTTCCAGGAGTAGGGGAACTTTGTCGTAGCCTGGATTCTTTGAAATTCGTTGGTGTAGTATTCCTGATTGACACCAACAAATTCTCCAATGGAACTGCTCAAATCCTCGACTTTTGTCTTATGTTCATCCGATTGCATTACGCATCTCCTCCTTGGATTCCTTTAAGCAGAGTGCTTTTGTTGACCACGCCAACATCTCTGCCGTCATCTGTAATGACGATTGGTTGATCGGTACCAGCTGAGACATCGATCAGTCCGCTTAAATCTGTGTCGTGGGTTACTCTAGGAGCTTCAGCCAGATTTTCCCAAGGTTTGGCTTGATAGTCATCGTAATCTACCATGATGGAATGTGCAAAAATTAATTTAAGTGTCGAAATTCCTTCAACAAAATCAGTCACGTATTGATCAATTGGGTTTGTTACTATTTCTTCTGGAGTTCCTATTTGAACAATTACGCCGTCTTTCATGATGGCGATTCGATTACCGATTCGAATTGCTTCGTCTAGGTCATGCGTGATAAACACAGTTGTTTTATTCAAATCCGCCGACAACTGCATGAATTGTTCTTGTAACTGTCTTCGAATAAGAGGGTCCAATGCTGAAAATGGTTCGTCCATTAACAATACCTCTGGGTCTGATGCCAATGCGCGAGCCAACCCAACCCGTTGTTGCATTCCCCCAGACAATTCACGCGGGAAGCGGTCTTCGTAACCATTCAGGTTCACCATGTGCAAACATTGCTGAGATATTTCCCATCTTTCTGATCGCGCCACACCCTGAACCTGCAAGGGAAAGGCGACGTTGTCTCGAACGGTGCGGTGTGGGAAAAGGGCCATGTGCTGAAAAACCATTCCGATGTGTTTGGCTCGTAGTTGACGCAACTCCTCTTCGGAAAGTGTTAAAACATCTCGGTCTAGTACATTAACTGAACCAGAGGTTGGTTCAATAAGTCGATTCAGGTGTCGGACCATGGTTGATTTGCCAGAACCTGAAAGTCCCATTACACAGAATATTTCTCCTCTAGGGACTGTAAAGGAGCATTCAGCAATTCCCACTACACAGCCGAATTTTTCCAATACTTCCGGTTTGGAGAGTCCCTCTCTTACGCATGCCTGAATGGCTTCTTCAGCCCGATCGCCAAAAACCTTCCAAACATCATTCAGTTGAATAACAACTTCTGACAATTCTAATCCTCCTCAAGAAATTCTTTGTTGTGGAGTGGTGGTTTCGAAGTTCATAGGCACTCAAATTCAGGACTTGTTCCCGGTCTTAAGCTTTTGAATATATAGCAAGCAGCCGAGTCGATAAGAGACAATCAGTACACGAATTAATATTCGTCGATTGAATAGCCGCGGGCATATGTCTCGATAATCATGTCAATCGCGTCGTCCTTCGGTAGGTCGTTTGAAAAGCGGGAAGGATGGACGAACGGCAAGTCGTAGGGTTGGCGGCCATTAACAATCCAGTTCGCTAAAAACTCTCCGGAACCACCACCGGTTCCAATTCCAATGGCAAATCCTGTTGCAAACCACAATCCGGGAAATCGATTAACTGGACCCAGAAGTGGCAGTCCGTCCGGTGTGTAACAGATTGGACCGTTGAATACTGTCTTGATACCGAGTTGTTCGAAAACAGGAATACGTTTGACAAGCTTCTCCATATGTGATTCAAGGATTGAAATGTTTGTCGGGAGCAAGTCTTCTGCAAATTCCGGTGGAATTCCATCAGTGGCCCATGGGACTGGCTGGGACTCGTAAATTCCGCATAGCAGTCCTTCACCCTCCTGTCTGATATTGCATGGAACGTACGGGTCTCTGATCGAAGGCAATTCAAATTCCACTTCCTGTAGGGAGTCGACTTTGTCAGTGATAATTTCATGATGTTCGAGAGCGAATACAGGAAGATTTAAACCGAGGCTCTGGACCATTTCACGAGCCCAGAAACTCGTTGCAACAACGATATGATCAGCAGCAATTTCACCGTCTTCCATGTGGGCTATCCATTTGCCGTTTCGATTTAACTCTAGATTTTTGACCTCATGATTCAAGAGAATCTCGGCACCCCGAAGCTTTGCTGATTTTGCGAGAGCGTGCGTTGCACCAAACGCATCGACATGGCCATCATCTGGTGTGTGCGCAGCGCCCAATACACCTTTAGTTGATAGGAACGGAAAGAGTTCGCAGACTGTTGTCGGTGAAACTACTTCGTAATTAACACCCAATTGATCGTAAAGGGGTTCTAAACTTTGGTAAAACGCTAGCTCCTTTTCATTTGTGGCCAGTCGTAAACTTCCAGTCGAATGAAAGTCGATGCTTTGGCCAGACTCAGATTCGGCCTGCAGGTAGCAATTAACAGAGTTAACAAATAGGCGGGTGATGCTCGGGTAGTGACCAAAGAATGTACAGTTGCCAGCCGCATGCCAGGTTGATCCAGAAGTCAGGTTTCTTTTTTCTATCAATACGGAGTCTGTCCATCCTAATTTAGCCAGACTGTAAAGCACACTGCAACCGACAATTCCACCTCCGATGACTATGATTCTGGTGTGATCAGGCATCTGATGAGTTCAAATTCAATCGAATTGGGAAGCTACTTCTTATAGTGGTATTTAACATGGGATCAATGTATCGCGGGTAGTAGGAGCTCAGAATATTTTTTGCCTTCAACGTTGCACGTTCCCAGGAATCTAGAGCACCTGATTCTTTCCAATCACTTGGATTTTGTCTATTCGAGACTTGAGGATAAACATATTCAGATTCCATAAGTTTCATTGTTTGAGCATGTCCGAGAAAGTGTCCGGGTCCCCTAACCGAATCTTCAATAACCGAAACCGAAAGTGTTTCATCGTTCACTTCAATTCCTCTGGCGATTCTACGCAGACAGGAGAGCATATCATCGTCAATTATCATGGATTCAAACGAACAACCCAACAAACTCGCTAGCATACCTGCAGACTCGTAAATCATTCCACCACCAGCGAGTGCCGCAGATAGCATGGTAATCGACTTTTCAAAGCCTGCCTGATTGTCGGGCAGTTTCGAGTCTGTCATTCCCGCACCACAGCCACCCGGAATTCCGTAGAATGCTGCCATTTGACCTGTTGCCGCACCGAGAAGAGCTTGTTCACCTCCGCCACCACTGAAAGCACCTGTTCTAAGGTCAGACACAAATTCCCAATTTCCGAAAATTACGGGATGTCCTGGATTCAGTAAGTTAATCACGGTGAGAGATGCGAGACTCTCCGCACAACCTTGTACAAGCGCACCGGCTAGGGCAGCTGGAGCAGTTGCGCCTGCTTGTGGGCCTGTCTGGGAGTGTATAGGCATACCAATATCTACCGCTGCGCAAGTTACATCCAGACTTTCTTCAGCAAACGTAAGCGGAGAAACAATATTGGTGGCGTGAACAGTCAAGTAGGGTCGTTTGGCAAACGCTCCGTCACCACCTCCAATCAAGTCCAGCATAGGAAGTATTTTGTATACATGCTCACCCTTGGTAATGCTAGTGGCTATGTGTTTTTGAGTTCCAGCTGCACAGGCGTAAATCGTATTGACATCAAGTTCATACAAATTTTCGATGTCGGTACAGACAACAGGGCGAGTAAACCATTGAATATTCTCGAGTGTATCGCAGAGTCTCGCAAGATCATATAGATCCCTCAACGTGCTGGGGCGATACTCGTGAGTATCAATGTCTAGCATTGAAACTGCGGCACCTCCAGTGCAAAAGTTCACAGTTCCGGTGCTCAACTCAAAATCATACTCAGGCGTTCTGCCATGTACTGTAAAGCTCTTTGCTGCTGAATCCAACGCATCTTCAACAAGACTAGCCGGGAAAATCAGCCTGTTGCTGTCATTCAGAACACAACCCTTGGATATTGCTGTTTTTTGAACGCGTGGTGTCGGATTTGCCACACCTATTTTTTCCAGTAAATGCAAAGCTGACTGATGAATTTTCACCACTTCATGTTCAGTAAGAGGCTGAAACAGCGATTCAACTTTTGTTCCTTTCGACATTGCCGGTTGAATGACTTCGGACTTTCGACGTTGTCGCATGGAATCTCGCGATCGAATTCGTGACGCCCGTCGATTATTTGATTTAGTTAAACTCATCCTGTTTGAATCGTTAAAGAAGCTTGAACGATCACATCGTAGCGATGAAAAATGAGCTGTTCAACTATTTACGTCCATTTGTTTCTTACCCACTGACAAATTACATTTCAAGTGGTATATGTGATCTGTGCCTTTCCAAGGATAATTTCAGAAAACTATCAATTGAATTAAGAAAGTACGTTGGATTTTCCATTAATCCAACATGTTGTAGATGCGGAATGATCTGCACTTCTGAACCTGCAATCTCTTTAGCTATTGCATGTGCCATGGCTGGCGTACTCCCAGCATCATTTTCACATGTCATAACTAGGGTAGGTGTGCTGATTGGTGGGTTCGGCCGAATGAGTTCGAATACCCCATTAGCAAGCACTTCACGACACTGTGTGTACCATAGTGAATTGTTGCTCAGAATCCACCTTCGAACGTCATTAACGACGTCATTTTCTGCCAAAACAAACTCAGGCGTAAACCAGCGTTTCAATGAAGTTTCCAATGTGGCTGCAGGACCGCCTTGCGATGTTCGTTTAACTCGACTCTCGATTATTTGCTGTTGCTCTCGGCTACGTTCGTGAGGTGAATTCAAAATAACGAGAGACTGCACTCTCTCAGGATAATCCATTGTGAAACGACGATTGATCATACCGCCAAGTGAAAATCCGACTAATGACGCGGCTTCAATTCCGAGAAAATCCAATACACCTTTGAGCTGATCTGAAAATATTGCGAGCGAAGGAATTGAAGGTGGTTCGGCACTTTCGCCATGTCCAAACAAGTCATAAGTTAAGACTTGGAACTGTTGCGAGAGTCTCGGTACGAAGTCTCGCCACATATTTCTATTGACCCCCAACCCATGAATTAGAACTACGACTGGATTTTGCTTTTCACCACTCAATAAATAAGCGGTGCCGTTGGGTGATAAGGGCATTTAGAATCGTTTTAATGCAAAAACCTAAGGAAAAAGCTCAGAATTTTCTCAAACATCAATTTTGTAATCTTGAGAATTTTGAAATCAGCTTGATAACACCAGCGAATTACGTTTGAAATGCAGGAATTACCTCATTACAAAACAGCAACAGTGAATTCTTCTGTTCTTTATGGCTAAGTCCGTAGCTTGCAAGATAAACAAACTCATCGACACCGGCCTGTTCATAACTCTTCAACTTTCTGATGACTTCGTCAGGGGTGCCGATCATTAGGTTCTGAGCCATCATACCGGGGTCGTACTGCTCACGTTCAGAGAGCTCTTCCAGAGGAATTACTTTTGGAAAGCCGTTGTCAACATCGCCCAGGTTTCGGAATAAATTCTCGAACATTCCCATCGTTTTCTGAATTGCGGAAACTGCGCTATCTCGTGCCTCTGTGTTTTGACAGACGGCGGTGTGTCGCATAATGGCAAATATGGGTTGATGACCACCGTCATCTTTTTCAATTGCTTGTGTTAATAGCGATTTGTAGAGTTCTATTTCTGTAAAGGGGCGAGACAGTGGCCAGGAAATGATGTTGCAGCCATTTGCGACAGCATAGTCAAACGTAATTGGAGCCCTCGCGGCAACCCATAGCGGTGGGTGAGGTTTCTGTAGTGGTTTTGGGACTGAAGTTGAAGTCGGAAATGACCAAAACTCCCCTTCGTGTTTAACATCGCCTTTCCACAGTTCTTTCAGTATCGGAAGCATTTCCTGCATATATCGCCATGCATCTGATTGTTTCAATCCGGGGCGCATGCGGTCGAATTCACGTTGATAGGCGCCTGAACCAATTCCAAATTCCAGTCGCCCACCACTAATTTGATCAAGTAGAGCGGCTTCGCCAGCCAAATCTATTGGATTCCAATAGGCAGCTACTGCGACTGCTGTACCCAGTCGAATATCGTTCGTGTGACCTGCAAACCAGGTCAGAATTTGAAACGGGTTTGGAGCAATTGTCATCTCCAATGCATGATGTTCTGCTGCCCAAACGATATTGAATCCACCTCTATCTGCAATCTGAACCATTTCCAAAGTATGTTTTAGAACATCTTGCATTGATGTGTTTTCATCCATTCTTTCCATATTAATGGCAAGTTGAAACTTCATGATAAATACCTGATTCAGTTCGGAATAAACTATCGAGCAACAAATTGGCTCGGTAGTGGTTCGCTGGAGGTGTTCATCCAAACAGTTTTGGATCTAGTGTAGTCATAAATAGCCTGAAATCCGCTTTCCCTTCCGTAGCCCGAAGTCTTGAATCCTCCGACTTCCACAATTGGTGATACCGCGCGGTAGGTATTGACCCAGATCATGCCTGCTCTGACTTTGCTGGTCACCCTTTGGGTTCGCGCGTTGTCGCGGGTGAAAATTCCTGCTGCGAGTCCATGTTTAGTGTTATTTGCAAGTCGGATTGCTTCTTCCTCATCTGTAAATTTGAATACGCTCAATATGGGCCCGAAAAGCTCCGTATCTGCAATTCGTAAATCATTGCTTTGGCATTCCAAAATAGTTGGTTCAAAGAAATACCCCTCTAGTCCGACGGGTTGCTTGCCTCCGCACAAAAGTGTGGCTCCTTGTTCTATGGCATGGGCGACTTCAGTTTTTGCCTTTTCTAACTGACCGACTGTACAAAGTGGTCCCATTTGTGTTGGCTCTGCCATGGGATCACCGACCAGAATTTTTTTGGCTTGTTCCACTATTGCCGCCAGAAACTGGTCTCCTATAGAGTTCTGAAGATACAGTCTTGAACCTGCGACACAGCTTTGCCCGGATGCACCAAAAATAGCACCTAAAACTCCGTTAACCGCACTTTCCATGTCTGCATCTTCAAAAACGATAACAGGAGATTTACCTCCGAGTTCTGTCGATACTTCTGCAAAATTGTTGGCCGAGTTTCGGATGACATGGCGTGCGGATTCTGGTCCGCCTGTAAAAGCGACACGTGCGACGAGAGGGTGGGAGGTTAAAGTTTTTCCGCAAGGGTCGCCATGACCTGTGACGATGTTAACAACACCAGGGGGAATTCCTGCTTTTTCGATCAGTTGTCCAAATTCAAGTAGTGGGGCGGACGCATGTTCAGAGGGTTTTACAACAATAGAATTTCCTGCAGCCAGGGCAGGTCCGAGTTTGATCGCAGTCAAAAACAGTTGGGAGTTCCAAGGAATAACGGCGGCGACGACACCAATCGGCTCTCGTGTCGTGTACACGAAAGTATCCGGCCTGTCTATTGGTAGGGTGTCCCCATTAACTTTGTCGGCGCAGCCAGCATAGAAGTAGTAGTATTCAGCCACATATCTGGCTTGCCAGCGGGTTTCCTTGAACAATTTACCGGTGTCTATACACTCTGTTCGACCAAATGCTTCTGAATCTTCTACTAGGAGATCGGCAAGTCGTCTTAAACAGTGGCCTTTTTCCGTCGGCGACATATCTGCCCAGGGACCTCGTCTGTATGCACGGTCTGCTGCAAGAACTGCCTTGTTGACATCACTTGCAGTTGCTTCTGGAATTAATGCCCAGGGGTTGCCAGTTGCAGGATTAACGCTTTCAAACGTGTTGCCGTCCTCTGCATCAACCCAAATTCCATCAATGAGCATTTTGTAGGTTTGAAAGTCCGTCATTCGAGATTTCTGATTTGTTTGGATATTGATAATTTGGATAATTTATAAACGGATTCAAGACGAATT
>CAZYSR010000126.1:0-2713 GCA_964649525.1 uncultured Gammaproteobacteria bacterium | reverse complement strand
GGGATTTGAAGGGGAAATCTGGCCTGTCAATCCAAACCGCGATGAAATGTATTCGCGTCCTTGTTTTCGATCCATTCAAGATTTACCTGGCCCACCAGACGCAGCCTTTGTTGCAGTCCCCAGAGAGTCGACCATCCAAGTGGTTGGGGAGTTGGCTGCTACAGGAGCAGGGGGTGTCATCTGCTACGCTTCTGGATTTGCTGAAGTTGGCGGTAAGGGAATTGAGTACCAGAAAGATTTGGATGCCGCAAGAGGGGATATGCCTCTCATCGGGCCGAACTGTTACGGAATGTTGAATTATCAGGATGGCGTTGCGCTCTGGCCGGACGAGCAGGGAGGTGTGCGCTGTCAAAGAGGGGCAGCCATTATCAGCCAGAGCGGTAACATAACTGTCAGTTTGACCATGCAGAGGCGAGGTGTTCCTGTTGCATTTTTGATCTCGACTGGCAATATGACGGGTGTCAAGACGCATGACTACATTCATGCAATGCTGGAAAATCCGGGTGTTACTGCCATCGGTCTTTATCTTGAGGGTGTGGTTGACGCCTATGAGTTCTCAGTTGCTGCAATCGAAGCGCTGAAGAAAAGGGTGCCAATTGTTGTGTTAGAGTCTGGTCTGTCTACTATCGGTGCCAAAGTAACTCGAACGCATTCATATTCGCTGTCAGCCGATGGCCAGGTGAGTAGTGCGTTTTATCAAAAATTTGGCATCATTCAAGTGCATAGTATTCCACAATTACTTGAAACACTTAAGTTAGTTTCGCTTATATCTCCTGACGACAATCCTACAATTGCATCAATCAGTTGTTCCGGTGGCGAGGCGGCCTTAATGGCGGACTTGGTAGCGAAAAAAAATCTGGAGTTTGCTGAATTATCGGACACCCAATGCAAGCGGCTTTTCGAAGTTCTGGGTGATAGAGTTGTGGTTTCCAATCCTTTAGACTATCACACTTATATTTGGGGCGATCAGACAGCACAAACGGAGTGTTTTCAAGCGGTTTATGAAGGGTCTCAAAACATTAATGTCAATGTCATTGATTTTCCAATCGAAGGAATCTGCGACCCGATTGAGTGGGGCGCGGCGATTCAAGCTATTAAAGATGCGAAAGAGAAAACAGGTGCAAATGTAGTTGCCGTTTCCACATTGCACGAAAATTTTCCGCCA
Organism: uncultured Gammaproteobacteria bacterium; assembly: GCA_964649525.1. Lineage (GTDB taxonomy): Bacteria > Pseudomonadota > Gammaproteobacteria > Arenicellales > JAJDZL01 > JAJDZL01. The sequence goes on along the minus strand of CAZYSR010000126.1, from coordinate 1,548 downwards.
AAATATCAAAGTACTATGCTGGAGCACAGCATACCACCGATGATGGGAATGGTAGAGTGTGTTGATGCGCTGGCTGATTCTGTTGAATTTGCGAGAATGGCAAATTCTGTAAACTCTCTGATGCCCTTGGTAAACATGGTGCCCTGTCGAGGTGCGGCAGTTTCACTTGACGAAAATGAAGGAAAACAACAATTACTGCGGGCTGGTATGCCTGTAGTTGCTGGTGAGTTGGTCAACAGTATTGAAGAAGCGATTGATACGGCATCAAGGTTAGGGTACCCTGTAGTCGCAAAAATGTCGTCAATCGAGACTATTCACAAGTCAGATGTTGGTGGCGTCATACTCGAAATTCAGTCAGATGATAACCTAATGCAAGCATGTGAATCGATTTTTCGTCTCACAGGTACGGTGCTGATTGAAAAACAGTTGCCTGTACCCATAATGGAAATGCTGGTGGCATTTCGGTTAGATGCAACATTCGGACCGATCATGGTAATTGGATCAGGAGGTAAACTGGCAAATTTACTGCAGGATTCGGCTGTATTGCATTTTCCTATCAACGACGATGATGTACAAAGATGCCTGAATCAGTTGAGAATCGGCAAACTGTTAGGTGGTTATCGGGGTATACAAGGAGATGTCACTGCGGTTTTGAGATTCATTCAAGATCTTGCGAGATACGCTACTGACGAAGCCAATAAGATCATTGAAATTGAGGTCAATCCTCTTTTTGTTTATGCACCAGACGCGGGTGTGAAGGCGGTTGATGTAGTTTACCGATTTGGCCGGTAGTCACACTTTTGATCATTGCACCTGTCAGTCACCTGAAGTCATCAAATAAAAATGAAGTCAAAAATGTTTAACCCCCCAAATCTCAGGTTAAAAAATTATGAGTGAAAGTAATGTATTAGTCCGACAGGAAGATTCAATTCTTGAAGTAACAGTTAACCGTCCCAAAGCGAATGCGATTGATACGGCAACAAGCAAAGAGTTGGGGGAGGTGTTCTGTAACTTTCGGGATGATGATGAGTTGAGAGTTGCAATCGTAACCGGTAGTGGTGACAAATTTTTCTCTGCTGGCTGGGATCTGAAAGAAGCGGCATCGGGTGAAGCAGAGCTTGATGGCGACTACGGTCCAGGCGGTTTTGCAGGCCTTTGTGAACTGCATGATTTGAATAAACCGGTCATCAGTGCAGTCAACGGATACGCGGTCGGTGGCGGATTTGAACTGGCACTGTCAGGTGACTTGATCATTGCTGCTGAGCACGCTCAGTTTTTTCTGCCGGAGATCAAAGTTGGCGTAGTAGCTGATGCGGCAACATTTCGATTAACCCGATGGATTCCAAGAGCAGTGGCGATTGAAATGCTGCTGACTGGTCGAAGAATGTCGGCAGAGGAGGCATTGCGCTGGGGCTTGATCAATCAGGTTGTTCCACTTGAGCAACTAATGGACACTGCTTGGGAACTTGCAAGAACTATCGCAGAAGGCGCACCCTTAGTGGTTACAGCAGTGAAAGAAATACTTCGAAAAGCTGAGAATGCGAGCGT
>CAZYSR010000125.1:0-1994 GCA_964649525.1 uncultured Gammaproteobacteria bacterium | reverse complement strand
GTTGGCAACTGCGCGCTTGGCATCCACCTGACCAATTATGTGTTTGTCAAGCTCTTGCACAATCTCCCGTGGTGTCATGGTAATGTCTGACACTGGATTTACCCCTCCAATTCCTCTATGACTAAATTCTTATTGGTATATACGCAAATCTCGCTGGCGATTTTGAGACTTCTTTCAACGATTTCGCGAGCACCAAGTTCCGTCGACTCCAGCAGTGCCTGAGCAGCGGCCTTTGCGTAGTTGCCACCGGAACCAATTGCCATCAACCCGTGTTCGGGATCAATCACATCTCCGTTACCTGAAATCATCAACGATTTCTCGCGATCACAGACAATTAGCAACGCTTCCAATCTACGTAAATACCGGTCGGATCGCCAGTCCTTAGCCAACTCATAAGCAGCTCGGACAAGATTACCTGATCTTTCTTGAAGTTTGCCCTCAAAGCGATCGGTTAATGTCAGTGCATCTGCGGTACTGCCAGCAAACCCGGCAAGAACTCGATTGTTGTAGAGACGTCGAACCTTGCTTGTGTTTGACTTAATAATGGTGTCTCCCATTGACACCTGACCGTCTCCACCTAAAACGACCTTGCCACCCCTTCGAACGGACAAAATGGTGGTACTTCGAATCCTAAAGCGATCATCTTGAGAGTGGTTCGAACTCAATTACTTGACCAGTGTAAGGTGTGGTTTTCCTGGTGGAGAAGTCGGTTTAGCGGCTGGTTCTTCACCTTCGTCGACTTCGGAACTGACTTCTGCCTGAGAGAGCGCCAGTAGATGTAGTCCTTCATGCGTTTCGCGGGTAAAAATGGCAATCACTGCATTGAAAGGAATCGCAACGTCAAATGACCGACCGGAGAATCGTGTTTTGAATACTACAAATTCATCTTCATAGGAAAAACCGTCGACTGCCTGATCATGCACGTTCAACACCACTTCACCGTCGTGCGTCTGAATTTGCTCTAAGGGTAATGAAATTTCGGGACTGTCAGCGTTAATCAACAACTGCGGTGTCATTCCCGAATCCATCGACCAGAATCGAATGGCATCGATCAGGTAAGGAATCTTTGATTTCACGTCGATTCTAAGTTGGTTGCAACTCTCGCTCATAGGGGCTCAGGCTCCTGGCAAACGATACTCGTTTGAACAGTCGGTGAGAATAAGTATTCAACACCCGAGCCTGTGATGGTATTTCAATACCATAGTGCGGTAAACGCCATAGCAACGGTGCAAAAAAGCAATCAACCAGCGTAAATTCATCTTCCAGCCAGAATTGCTGAGAACTGAAATAATGAGCCATTACGCACAAATCCCGAAGAATTCTGTCGCGCAGGGGTTTAGGTGGTCTTTGTTTTTTCTCCTCATACTGTCGTAGCTTGGTGAACCAGTCACGTTGAGCCCGATAGACCATCATTCGCACGCGACTTCGGTTTACGGGGTCCGGTGGCATTAACGGTGGATGAGGAAGGCGATCATCCAAGTACTCAGCAATAATATGCGAGCCGTACAACACCAACTCGCGATCAATTAAAGTTGGACTTTCTCCGTAGGGATTGTTTTCGGTAATCCAATTTGGATTAGCTGAAAGGTCGACATACTCTACATCGCATTCAACTTCTTTTTCATGGAGAACCATCCGACAGGCATGCCCTTCTATGCATGAAGCAGTCGAATAGAGCGTCATCCCCGCGCGACGCGTCTGAAAGGCATCATTCATTTAGCACCCTCAAAATGATGGGGTTTCCTATTGTTCCGATATTAGAATGTGAGGATTGAGGAAGTATTTTAAGTGCTAATGGATGTCTTTCCAATATTCCTTCTTGAGAAAGTAAGCGATGACAGTAAACACAGCCGTAAAAATCAATACCCAAATTCCAATGTTGTAGCGAATCAATTTGACTGGTTCCGCAACATACACCAGGAAATTGGTCAGGTCTCGCACAACCCTGTCGTACTCTTCACGTGTCGAATTTTCCTGTACGCGGTACAGTACGT
>CAZYSR010000124.1:0-1959 GCA_964649525.1 uncultured Gammaproteobacteria bacterium | reverse complement strand
CCATAAGGCTTGATGCGGTTAAAGCAGAACTGCTGGGACTGGACATTCGCCTGTTTCAAACCCTCATGTTTATGCTAGCTGGTGCAATTGCTGGAATTGCTGGAGCATTGTTTGGCGCTTGGGCGAATTACCTCAATCCTTCAATCTTTAGCGTACAGGAAGCTCTACTGGTGCCGATCTATGTTCTCGTGGGCGGATTGGGCACACTCATCGGCCCTTTTGTGGGAGCGCTCACTGTGGGTGGTCTTTCATTCTGGTTGGGCGGTGGTGTTATCGGTGGGCAAACCACTCTCGTCATGGGTGCCTGTCTGATTGTGCTGGTACTATTCTTACGTAAAGGGATTGTTGGCGGAATTCAATCACTGTTTGCAAGGATATTTGATGGTTCAGAAGCCAAATATCGCCTTTCGCAAAAAACATCACAGGTTCGCGTCAACCTGGATTTGCTTGAAAAGCTGCAGACATCGACAAACGTACAAAGAGATGCAACCCTCAAGACAATCAATACATCGAAGAGATTTGGTGGTGTACTGGCCGTTGATTCCGTGAGCCAGAATTTTGAACCCGGGAAGGTGCGTTGCATTATTGGCCCGAACGGTGCGGGCAAGAGTTCTTACCTTAAGACCTGTACTGGCGCTTACGAACCCGATTCCGGTACGGTGTTGTATTCAAGTCAGGACATTACCAAAATCAATCCGTTTGAACGTGTGAAGTTAGGTCTTGGTATCAAGATGCAAACAGCGCAAGTGTTTGATGAATTGAGTGTCAGGCAGAATTTGTGGATTGCGGGCTATGGCAATGGGCTGAATAGAGAAAGAGCGGATCAAGTTTCCGACGAAATGTTGGACGTTCTAACTATGCGGGATATTTCTACTCGGCTGGCATCTACGCTATCCCACGGAGAGCAGCAGTGGTTAGACATAGGAATGGTACTGTGTCTGGCACCCTCAGTCATTCTCTTGGACGAACCTGCTGCAGGCATGTCAAAGGAAGAAAAACGACAACTATCTGAGTTGGTTCGACTGATGGCTAAAACTGCGACGGTTGTCGTTGTTGATCACGACATGGATTTTGTTCGAACACTGGATGCAGAAATCACCGTCCTTCATCAAGGCGCGGTATTTGCCCAGGCGGAGATTGACGAACTAAGGAAGGACGAGCGAATTCTCGACATCTATCTTGGAAGGCGGCAAAGTGTTACAGATTTCTAACGCGAATGGTGGCTACAAAAGAGTCACTATCATTCAAGACTGTTCACTGCAGGTGGGCAAAGGAGAAATTGTTGCACTGTTGGGTCGTAATGGCGCAGGTAAATCTACGTTGATGAAATACACAATGGGATTAGTTGACACATTCGGCGGTTCAGTTTCTATTCATGGAAACACATTACCTCAATCAACCTCAAAACGGGTGAAGATGGGTCTCGGCTATGTACCACAAGGACGTTATGTATTTCCTCGATTGAGTGTGCCCGAGAACATTGCGGTAGCAGCCCTGGCATGTGGGCATGATCGCCATGAGTCTATAGACGATGCGTTCAATGACTTTCCTATTTTGGCCGAGAAGAAAGATGCGCTAGCCGGCACTCTGAGTGGAGGACAACAACAGATTCTTTCGATTGCACGGGCTTTAGCTACCAAACCCCAGGTACTTCTGCTCGATGAGCCAACGGAAGGTGTTCAGCCTTCAATAATTGAAGAAATTGGTGAGAAACTGAAACGGTTAAATGAGGAACGGGGGCTTTCAATATTAATTGCAGAGCAGAATCTCGACTTTTGCCTTTCGATCTCAAAGCGCGCCTACATATTGAATAACGGTTCGATTTCGCACGAAACGACAAGACAAGAATTGATTCAAAACAAAACAATACTTCACGAATTGCTTGGGGTGTGAAAGGAGTTGAAAATGACAACGTGGACAAAAGAAAACTTGGTCCAATATCGAAAACAAATGGAATGG
>CAZYSR010000123.1:0-5724 GCA_964649525.1 uncultured Gammaproteobacteria bacterium | reverse complement strand
ATTACCTCAAACGGCTAGATAAAACGCTCGAAGCCTGACTACCAGTAGTTGTTTTAGGCGTTTTCAACACCTTTGGCAATATCGCGCACAAAATCATGAACGCGATCGACGAGCTCTGCATTGGGCTTGCCATTTTCGTCAAGATTGGCTTTGACCATGTCGACGATGGCAGAACCAACCACAATTCCATCGGCATGTTCTGCAACGGCGTTTGCATGCTCTGGAGTCTTTATCCCAAATCCAACCGCGATGGGTAGACTGGTATATTTTCGAAGACGCGAAACAGCCACCTCAATATGGTCTGCCATGGCCCTGCGAGTGCCCGTTACACCCAATACTGAAATGTAATACACAAACCCGCTGACATTGTGAAGCACTGCATCAATGCGGTCATCATCAGTGGAAGGTGTAACCAATCGTACCCAGTGCAGTCCTGCAGTCAGAGCTGGCTCGCAAAGTTCGGTATCCTCTTCGGGCGGTAAATCAACGATGATCAACCCGTCGACGCCAATTTCGGCGCACTCTTGTACAAAACGATGCGCACCATATCGGTAGATGGGGTTGTAATAGCCCATCAGAACGATTGGAGTTACATCATCTGTCTTTCGAAACTCTCTCACCAAATCAAGAGTCTTTACCAAGGTCATACCGTTTCTGAGAGCTCTCTGACTAGAAACCTGAATGGATGGTCCATCGGCCATCGGGTCGGAAAATGGCATGCCGATCTCAATCAGATCCACACCGGCTGCTGGCAGTCCTGATACTAGCTGTTTGCTAGTCTGGTAATCTGGATCACCGCCGGTAAGAAAGGCAACAAAAGCCTTACGATTCTGTTTTGCGAGATTGGCAAAACAGCGCGTTATCCTGGTGTCAGACAGATTACTATCGTTCACAGCTTTGTCCCCAAAGCTTCAGCAACCGAAAATACGTCTTTGTCTCCGCGACCACACATGTTCATTACCAGGATCTGACTGGGATCAAACTGTTTTGCGATTTTCGTGACATGTGCCAGAGCGTGAGCGGGTTCCAATGCTGGAATGATACCCTCAGTCTGGCAGCACAGCTGGAATGCTTCCAGTGCTTCCTGATCGGTCACGGAAACGTAAGAAACCCGGCCAGATTCATGTAACCAGGAGTGCTCTGGTCCAATGCCCGGATAGTCAAGCCCTGCCGAGATTGAATGGGCATCAATTATCTGACCGTCGTCCGTTTGTAGCAAATAAGTTCGATTGCCGTGTAACACGCCCGGTTGTCCACCTGTAATTGAGGCAGCGTGTTTTCCCGTTTCAATGCCAAGGCCGGCAGCTTCCACACCAATAATTTGGATATCTGGATGATCAAGAAATGGATGGAAAAGCCCCATTGCGTTTGAACCGCCGCCAATGCAGGCCACTAAACAGTCCGGCAACCGGTTTTCGGCTTCCAGAATCTGCTCACGAGTTTCGTTTCCAATCACACTTTGAAAGTTTCGCACCATTTCCGGATAGGGGTGTGGCCCGGCGACAGTCCCGATAATGTAAAAAGTGGTGTCAACATTTGCTACCCAGTCGCGCAGCGCTTCGTTCATGGCATCTTTGAGTGTGCCGGTTCCTGAGGTAACGGGTATTACTTCGGCACCCAGTAATTTCATTCGGAACACATTGGGAGCTTGACGTTCAATATCTGTTTCACCCATGTAAACCACACAAGGAAGATCGAACAGCGCACACACTGTTGCAGTTGCAACTCCGTGTTGCCCGGCTCCAGTTTCGGCAATGATGCGAGTTTTTTTCATCCGCCGCGCAAGCAAGATTTGCCCAAGCGTGTTGTTGATTTTGTGCGCGCCGGTATGATTCAGTTCATCTCGTTTGAAGTAAATTTTGGGGCCGCCAAGATGCTCGCTCAGTCGAGCGGCGTGGTAGAGTGGACTGGGTCGACCGATGTAGTGTTTGGCGTAGTAGTCGAATTCATTTTGAAATTCGGGGTCATTGTTCGCCGCACGGTAGGCTTTTTCAACATTCAGAATCAGCGGCATCAGTGTTTCTGCGACAAATCGGCCACCATAAATGCCGAAATGACCGGTTTCGTCGGGACCTGACCGAAATGAGTCAGTTTCTGAATTGATGTTTGAATTCAAAGGCACCACCGCGACTGCTTGAAAAGTGGCAATGATTATACTCAATCGATAGTTTGCTGAATTTCAGTAGAAGTTGCACAAATGAAAAAGACCAGCCTGAGTTGTTCAAGTAAATCGGCATTCGGTAAACACCACTGAGGTTGCACCCCAAGGATCGAAAACCGCTACGTCCGTTGGTAATAAAGTTGGTAACATTTCTGGCTATGACTGCCATGCCAAGCGTGATCGTAACCGCTGCAATTTCAATAAGTGTAGATTTGATTGGATTTAGTGTTACGAGACTTGGTGTTGAGCATTCAGTCGGGCATATTAGTTAAAATCGCCGTCAGATGAAATTCTAGTGAGTTGCAATTTGTCCTGAAAATACTTTTCACTGTGCGAGTGCGAATAATGCCAATTATGATCGTTCGGTCTTATCTGGAATTCAGTCGACCCAAATGGATCATTTGCGTACGATAGTTATATTCGTGCGTTCGGAGATCAGCATCAGTCTCAATCTACCTTGATGAATTTGCAGCCAGAGTGATTGCACGCTGTTGCCAGCGTGTCGGCTTGATTATTGAATTCAACGATCCACCATTAAAGGTTATTCTGTTTGAAAATCAACCGAATCAGAATATTTAAAACAAGCCTTCCGTATGTGGGTGGTGTTTATGCACGGGGTGCCGGGAACGCCATTTCTACGGCAGTCAGTTCAATCGTTGTAATCGACACCGACGCTGGCCTGCAGGGTTGTGGTGAGTTTACACCGTGTGGAGAAAGTTACATGGTAGCGCACTCAGAAGGTGTTGAAGCAGTCGCAAGAATTGTTGCGCCCCACTTGATTGGTGAGGATCCTCGCCAGCTTGGCAAGATTGAACGTTTGATGGATCGGACTGTTCAAGGGCATGGTTATGCCAAAGCGCCATTTGATGCAGCTTGTTGGGATATTTTGGGCAAATCTGTTCAGCAACCGGTTTGGATGCTGTTGGGTGGTAAATTGGTCAATGGCGCACCGATGTATCGAGTGGTGCCACAAACGACGATACCTGAGATGATCATTGAGTTAAAGCAATACCGTGCGATTGGCTATCGTCATTTTCAAATCAAGGTTGGAGCCGAATGGGCGGGCGACATTGAACGCATCCGGGAGACTGTACCGCTTTTGCAGAAAGGTGAAAAGGCCATCGCAGATGCCAATCAGGGGTGGCGGGTCGACAATGCACTAAGGGTCGCCAGAGCAACACGCGAACTGGATTACATTCTGGAACAACCTTGCAAAACCTATGAAGAGTGTCAGCAGGTGCGCCGCAGTGTTGATTTGCCCATGAAACTCGATGAATGTATTACCGGGATAAAAATGGCACAGAAGATCGTTGCAGACCGTGGTGCCGATATCTGTTGTTTGAAGATTTCCAACCTCGGTGGACTTAGCAAGGCGCGCAGGGTTCGGGATTTCCTGATCGACAACCAATTTCCGGTTGTTGCTGAAGACTCATGGGGAGGTGAAATAGCGACCGCGGCGGTGGCACATTTTGCCGCATCCACACCTGGTGAATTTCTGATCAACTCAACTGATCTGATGAACTACAACACGAAGAGCACTGGGACTGGCGGTCCCACCGTTTCTGACGGCAAGCTGTTGGCTAGTGATGTGCCAGGTTTAGGAGTGGCGCCTTGTTTTGAGAATTTGGGTGCACCTGTCGCAACTTATGGATAAACACTCGATGTCGAATTTATGCTAATTCAACACTCATGAAAATTGCTGGCTGTATCGAATATGACGGCTCCCGTTTTTGCGGCTGGCAAATTCAGCACGGACAGCCAACGGTCCAGGAAGCGGTCGAAAATGCGCTGACAGATATTGCGGATCATCCGGTTCGAGTACATTGTGCTGGGCGTACTGATACTGGGGTACATGCCTGTGGACAAGTCTTTCACTTCGAAACTGACAGCCAGCGAAGTGAATTCAATTGGGTGATGGGGGTTAATACCAAACTTCCAGTTGGTGTCAGCCTGATTTGGACCAAGGAGGTGGACCAAGATTTTCACGCGCGATTCAGCGCGGTGAGTCGCAGGTATCGTTATGTGCTGCTGAATCGTCAGGTTCGTCCTAGCTACCTGGCGAAGCGCGTCAGTTGGTTTCCGCGGTCTTTAGACCTAGAGCGCATGAGGGAAGCTGCCTTATCACTGATTGGCACACACGACTTCAGTGCGTTTCGTTCATCGCGCTGCCGGAACAAAGTTCCAGTTAAAACAGTGACAACGTTAGATGTTGGACAGGCAGATAATTGGTTCTGGTTCGATGTCGAGGCCAGTGGATTCCTGCACCATATGGTCAGAAATTTCGTTGGGGTCCTTTTGTCGATTGGATGTGGGGATCAGGACACAAACTGGGCTCGGCAGGTGCTAGAGCAGAAAGATCGAACTCTCGCAGGGATAACTGCACCGGCTGATGGACTTTACTTTGTTTCAGCATCGTATTCCGAAGAATACCCGCTGCCGGCGATTCCACCCCCGTGCAGGTATTGGTAGATGTCCTTTGACGTGGTGTCTCGATGTGCGTCTGTTGGCTGCCACAGAGCGAATGGCACATTAGTACATTCGGCGCTCTTTCAGTTCATCTAGCGTTTTGCAGTCCAGGCACAAAGTTGCGGTTGGCCGTGCTTCCAACCTTCCAAGTCCAATTTCCACGCCACAACTTTCACAGAATCCGTAGTTGTGGGCTTCAAGCCTTGCAATTGATTCTTCTATTTTTCGAATCAGACGCCGTTCCCGGTCACGATTACGCAACTCTATAGACATATCAGCTTCTTGACTCGCCCGATCAGTAGGGTCTGGATGGTTGATTGTTTCATCCTGTAATGTTGTCACTGTACGAGTCGACTCGTCTAGTAAACTCTGGCGCCAATCCGTAAGAATGCGCATAAAGTGTTCACGTTGCTTCTTGCTCATGTACTTCTCATTCTTTCCAGGAGAATATGGTACAAAGCTTAATGCGTCTGCATCAGAATCAGAATCAAATAAATTTTCAACCATTTTGGTGCGTTGCTTTGTAAAATATAGTGACCGAAAAAAGTCGTGTCATTAAATATTAATTCCGAGTTTGGAAAACGGCTTTTGTACCACATTTGCCCAATTTTTGCAAGATATAGATTGGCATCCGTCAATCAAGGGCTACACCTCACTTCATTTCATGAGAGCTTACCATGCTGAAATTGCGTTATTCAACGACCTCTCCATTTGTTCGTAAAGTCTCTGCAACAATTATCGAGTGTGGCCTGGAGAACCATGTTGAGAACGTGTTGACCAATCCATTTGCGCCGGATACTGATTTGAGTCAGGAAAATCCACTTGGCAAGGTACCGGCACTGGTACTTGAAAATGGCGAGGTCTTATTTGATTCGCCCGTAATCTGTGAATATCTTGATAGCCTGGGCACGACACCAAGACTATTTCCGCCGGATGGCGTGTCCCGTTGGGCTGCTTTGCGACTGCAGGCAGTTGGAGACGGTATCCTGGATGCGGCGGTTGGCCGGGTTATGGAAAGTCGGCGACCCGAAGAGCAGCAATCACCAGTATTCAAGGATCGGTGTAAGGCTGCGATTGAAAGGACGCTCGATGTCCTT
>CAZYSR010000122.1:0-5631 GCA_964649525.1 uncultured Gammaproteobacteria bacterium | reverse complement strand
GTGCAGGTCGGTCCAACCATTTTCATCTTCGGGGATAGTCGATGGCGCTCGTCCCAACAAGTTTTCAAATTTGCTAATTTCCTGAGTCGATTGCTCAGTAATCTCCAAGCTTTCTCCCGTAATTATTGAAAGGATAGTCATCAAGGTTTGAGCCGCCGCGTCTGTCTCCTCGGTTTCGATGGTACTTGGCGGCTCCGTAATTTCAGTGGATTCTGTTGATTGATCACCAGTTGATCCATAATCCGAATAATTGTCAGCAGCATCGGTTTCTTGATTGCTGTCACCAAAGATAAAGCTTGGCAATTCTCCTGATTCGTCTTGCTGGGTGGACGGTTGACTGGTGACTGGTGTGGACACCGCTGAAAGACCTGCAACTTCTCTTATCGTAAAAATTGAATCTGTAGTTAGAACATCAGTAATTGGTAGGTTGTTGTCCCTTAGGAAAGACTGGTATGCACGAACAGAATTCGGTCCCCACGCTCCATCTGCTGGGCCAGGGTTGTAGCCCAATGTTGCTAATAGTGACTGCGCCTCCCGAATCGTGTCACTTGAGACTTGCTGAGGCGCTTGTGCAGCTATTTCGCTGGCATCAGAAGCGATTTCTGTTGGTCGTCCAGCAGCTTCCCTCAAAGCAGACAATGACGCTTCTGTTAGGACATCAGATTCAGGCAGATTCTGATCGATAAGAAAAGACCGGTACGCAATGCCGGTTTTCGGCCCCCAGAGTCCGTCAGCCGGCCCAGGCTGATAACCCAATTCTGCTAACAGAGACTGTGCTTCCCGAATCGCTGTGCGCGAAGTCAGTTCGACATCAGTTGATTCAACTGTCGATTCTTCTGGTGGTGTCTCGGATGTGGGCGAGCTGCCAACATCTGTCTGTGCCTGCTGCCATTGACTTGCGAGTTCTTCTGCTCTGGCGCGCTCATTGCCAGTCATTTTCGCCTCTAGAGCATCGCGTTCATCAGCTGCTTCCGCTATTCCGCGGCTCGCTGCGAGGTTGTACCACTTATGAGCCTCTGTCAAGTTTCGCAATACACCCAGACCGCGTGCATACGCTTGGCCAAGCGCCAGCATGGATCTCCCATCTCCTGATTCCGCTGATTCCATCCATTCGGAAACTGCATCTTGGAAGCGATTTTCGTTCCACGCTTGCACGCCAGCCTCGTAATCGCTGTACGCCACTTGCATGATTAGTGCAAAAGCAGTAAACATTGAGGCAAAAATTATTGATAGATTCCTTTCGTAGTTCATCTCACAGCCTCAATCCAATTTATTTCGGAGTTGTTGTTCATTCTATCATAGCCCCATACGAATGAAATCTATACCAAAAGCAACAACAGTCAGGTCATTCCCCCACGTAGCAGTCTCTAAGTGAATATTCAATTCCACACTATCAAGATTGTGCCTACCCCTCAATTGAAGCCTTAGGGACTTATTCGTAACACAAAGGTCAAATCTGAACTTTGAATTGCCCGCGCAAAATTCCCCGCGAACTCTTTCCGAAAGTGACAATTTCATTGCACCAAACCTTAATGCTGGAGCAACTTGACTGTACAAACCAGTATTCATTCAGAGAATATAATTTGCTGGTAACTTCCCATACATAATAGAAATCCGTGCCTTCATCGGAACATCAATCCAGTAACTCAACCATCGGTTTTATCGGCGGCGGTAATATGGCCCGCAGCCTGGTTGGCGGACTTATTGCCAATGGCTACAGTCGCGACGCCATAGTCGTATCTGACTTGTCTGAAGACGCTCGCAAATATGTCGCTGAAAATTTTTCGGTTCGCATTGAAGAGTCCAATCACTCAGTGGTTGCAGCTTCCTCTACAGTTGTACTTGCCCTTAAACCACAAGTCATGCAAGGCGCCCTCTCAAGCGTTGCAAGTTCTCTCCAGTCTTCAAGTCCACTGCTGATTTCAATTGCGGCAGGGATTCGACTGGATGACCTTGATTCCTGGTCAGGCGGAAACCTTAGCATCGTGCGCGTGATGCCGAATACTCCGGCATTGATTCAGAAGGGCATTTCGGCGATGTATGCCAACCCAGAGGTGTCTGACGAAGAAAAAACAGTGGTTCAAAACATCATGTCCGCAGTCGGAAAAACTGTCTGGTTACCTGATGAGCGCCTGTTGGATGCCGTTACAGCAGTTTCCGGAAGCGGTCCGGCATATTTCTTTTTCCTGATTGAATGCATTGAAGAGGCCGCAATTGAACTTGGCCTCGAACCTGAAACTGCACATTTACTGGCCACTGAAACTGCGGTCGGTGCTGCTCTTCTATCAGTTACCAGTAGCGAAAGTCCGGCCATATTGCGGCAACGTGTAACCTCACCAGGTGGAACAACAGCGGCAGCACTCAATGTGCTCAACGAAGCCGAAGTTAAACAAAGCATTATTTCAGCGATTCAAGCTGCAGAAAAAAGATCAATTGAAATGTCTCAACCCGCAAGCACTGGCTAACAGGTATGGACATCCCCATTTCTTTTGAGCTTTTGCGTACACTGGTTGAAATCTATGCTGTCATTACAGTATTGCGTGCCTTGTTGCAATACACGGATGCTGATTTTCACAACCCAGTTTCGCAAATTATTGATCGCCTGACTCGGGTACCGATTCGTATTCTTCGACTATTCGTGCCCCGCATTTCAGGCGCTGATATTGGATCACCCTTTGTCCTGGCATTCATTATCACAGCAGTCGAACGTTTTCTTTTTGTCACGCTACAAGGTGTCAGCGGAAACATCTTTGCACTCCTTATTCTGACTCTAGCAAGACTGCTTGATTACACCATCACCATATTTATTGCCGCCATTCTGATTCGTGTTGTGATGAGTTGGGTTGCTCGACGCATTACACCCCTCACCCGCCTAATATTAACATTTACTGAACCGATCATGCGACCGGCTCGACGGATCATTCCGACTTTGGGCGGACTCGATTTTTCTCCAATTCTGGTTCTGATATTTTTGAATCTTGTGGATTCATTTGGCGTCAGATTTCTGGAAACACTTGGTTATCAGATGCTCGGCTAACAGCGTTCTAGTGTGACACGGCTGGGCAAAGAGACTCATCCAACATCAGGGAAGGTATCTAGACATCGGTTCAAATTCAACGACGTATAACTGGAAAGAAGCGACCAAAGGGCTCTTTCACCCGCGTGCAATCTGCATGCTGTTTCTGGGATTTTCGGCCGGTCTGCCGCTACTACTGGTTTTCGGTACCCTGTCCGTGTGGCTTCGTGAGGCTGGTATTGAAAGGGCGACAATTACCTTTCTTAGCTGGGCGGCGTTAGGATACTCATTCAAATTTGTCTGGGCACCGATTGTGGACAGGATGCCACTCCCCTATCTAACCCGTAGATTGGGTCGTCGTCGCGCCTGGCTATTGGTTTCCCAGTTTGCAATCATCGTCAGCATATTTTGGACATCATTTTTCGACCCAAAAACTGACCTGCTGATAATGACAGTCATCGGTGCAGTCTGCATCGGTTTTTCGTCTGCAACACAGGACATTGTGATCGATGCCTATCGCATCGAATCCGCTCCGCCAGACCTACAAACGATGCTGTCTGGCATGTACATTGCTGGATACAGAGTAGCACTGATTGTTTCCGGTGCAGGAGCGCTTTGGATGGCTGACATTATCGGGGGTGGTGAGTACAGTTTCAGAGCTTGGTCTTCCGTTTATCAGATGATGGCTGGCTTTATGCTGGTGGGTATCGTCACGACCTTGCTGAATCCCGAACCTAAGCACAATCTTATTGAAGACACCGCGTTTAAGGGGGCACGAGATTACCTACGATTTTTACTGGTTTTTATTCTGGCTATCGGCGCTTTTGTACTGGGCTTCTATCTGACTGGCGATCTGGTTAAGTCTGCAAAGACTGTCATCGTTGAAGAATGGGGAGTTAATTCAGCACCGGCACGACTACTTCTAGAAACCTGTCGAATGGCGTTTTCGGTATCGCTGGCGGGTGTCGTTGCATGGTTGCTAATCAGAGCCCGTGTAGTTGAGATGCAACACATTCATGAAACCTACCTCAACCCGATTTCCGATTTCTTTGTCCGATACGGCCGTCTGGCGCTCATCATTCTGCTGTTGGTTGGTACTTATCGAATATCTGATATCGTGCTTGGAGTTATTGCAAATGTGTTTTACATCGACATCGGGTTCACTAAAACTCAAATCGCACAATACTCAAAACTGTACGGACTGATTGCTTCGATAGCAGGCGGTTTGATTGGCGGAGTACTTTCGCTTCGATTTGGTGTACTTCGCACACTGTTGCTAGGTGCGGTTCTCTCAGCAGGGTCCAATCTGTTGTTTATGGCGCTTGCGGTGAATCCTACCACAAGCATGCTCTTATTTGTGATTGTCGTCGACAGTACTAGTGCTGGTTTAGCGTCAGCAGCGTTCGTCGCTTATCTCTCAAGTCTAACCAGCATTCGCTTTACTGCAATGCAGTATGCGATTTTCACTTCGATTATGCTGCTGTTACCGAAAGTCGTGGCAGGCTACTCGGGCTCTATAGTCGATGGTGTTGGATATCACACGTTCTTCATTATCACAGCGCTCATCGGTATTCCAGTTATCGCCATTATCCTCTGGGTACAGAAACTGGTAGCAGCGCAACCGGTTGACCAACCCGCTGAGGGTATGACATAAGATTACTTCTGCGCGGAATTAATCGGAACGCTGTAACTGCCGATGACTGGTGCGTGGTCGGAAAATTTGACGTCCCGGTAGACAGAGAAGGAATCGACCTGCTCTTTGAGACCAGTTGAGACGATCTGGTAATCCAGCCGCCATCCGACATTTTTCTCATATGCTCCACCGCGATTGGACCACCAAGTGTATTGTCCGGGACGGGTGTCAACGATGCGAAATGCGTCAATATAGCCTGCTGTACCAAACAGCCAATCCATCCATTCTCGCTCTTGCGGCAGAAAACCCGAATTCCTAAGGTTGCCTTTCCAATTTCGGATGTCTGCAGGGCGATGAGCGATATTGATGTCACCGCAAATTATGAAACTGCGTGGCTCGCGCTGAAAACCCATCAAAACGGTTTTTAGTCTTTCTAGTATGACTTCCTTGAACTCCTGGCGAACATCTGAACTGGTTCCTGAAGGCAAGTAGATTGAAATTATCGTAAACGAATCAAAATCGACCCTTACGCAACGCCCTTCTGAATCAAAGTCATCCCAGCCTAGTCCGTAACTAACTTCAACTGGTGAGTGTTTGGAATAAATTGCGGTACCGCTATAGCCCTTCTTTTCAGCGCAATTAAAGTACCCGAAATAGTCTCCGGGATTAACCATGTCAGCAGTGAGTTGATCATATTGTGCCTTAAGTTCCTGAATGCAGACAAAATCTGCATCCAGAGCAAGCATCCATTCATAAAATCCCTTACGTGCAGCAGAACGAATACCGTTGGCGTTGAAGGTTACGACTTTCATAATTTGATATTAACTGCGCTAGTTTACATTTTGGTGTAATTGGACATAGAGAACGGATGTATGAAACCGTCTGAATGTTTCGATGATTTTAGTCAATTGCTACTCGACTGGCGGAACCCTTTGCCAGGTCGCAATCTGCCTTGGGCTTTTGAGCCGGACCCCTACAAGGT
>CAZYSR010000121.1:0-14714 GCA_964649525.1 uncultured Gammaproteobacteria bacterium | reverse complement strand
AGCCAATATCGTCGCGACTAATCGACCTCAAGCAACTCGCGTACGCTCTAAGATCTCCTCGTTAAGCTCAAATCCAAGTCCTGGCGCACTGCCGAGCTCCAAGTGACCGGTGCCATCATGTATCAAAATTTCAGTTAGCATGTGATCTCGAACTTCCAGTCGCCACTCCGGAGGATCAATAGCATATTCCAGATAGGGAGGTGCCCCCGTACCCGCAGCAAGGTGAGCATTCGCCAGGAACCCAATACCATTTCCCCAGGTATGTGGACTGAAAGTAACACCATAACTTCTGGATTCTCGGGCGATATGCGAAAGACCGGTAATTCCACCAAAATAAACACAATCTGTCTGCAGTACATCGACACATCCGAATGACATCAAGTTGCGCAGTTCGTGATATTCCTGATTCATTTCGCCACTTGCAATCAGCGGTGCATCCGGTATCTGCCTCAATTGGCGAAGCCCCTCAAAGTCACCGCGATGCAGCGGCTCTTCCAGCCAGTAAATATTGAGTTCACGGGTCATTTCAATCATTTGCCGAGCCTCGCTATAGGTCCACCAGGGAGAGATGTCCCACGGCATCCGCCATGCTTGATTGGCATCAACCATGATCTCGATGTCATCACCGATTGCCTGTCGTACGGATCGAAGTGCTACAGCATCTTCTTCAGGTGCTCTTCGGGCGATTCGGAATTTGATCGCCTCAAATCCCATTTCCTTCAACAAAATCGCCTGTTCTGCCAACTCGTCTGGACCTCGGACAGTACCAGTCGACGCATACAATCTCAATTTACCTGAGTCTCCGCCCAACAGCTCGTATACAGGTTTATTTTCGACCTTACCGCGCAAATCCCACAGCGCCATGTCCAATGGCCAACACCGCGACGCAAACAATGAAATACTGTCCAGAACTCGATTATGGCGCTCAAAATTGAACACTCCTTCGCCAATGAATAAATCCTTGAATCGCTCAAATCCAATCATGGCATCTCCTGATCCGATGCCAACTGTCCCATTGTCGGCAGTAACCCGAACAACCGTCGTTTCAAATGTATTCAATGGTCTTGGGTCCCACGAGGATGGAAAAGCTGGATCAATTTCCAGTCGATGACGTGAAATTTCGATGTTCTCTATCAGCATTGAAATTCAATTCCCTGCGTTTGGAAAGATTTGTTGGGCTAGTGTCTAGTTTGACTATTGAACAGCTCAAAGCCATTCAAAAATTTGCCATAAGTGTAGCGTAAAATTTTGCAAAATTTGACTTCCATTATCAAGCTTCAATGTCCGAAGTCCGAACATCAACCACCACATTCCGGATCATCGCGAAAATTCAACCCATCCCATGCAGAATCAATTAATAAACGTTGAAGTCTGGCGTAGCGATTCCAGCGGGACATTTACCAGTTACAAGGTTCCGCGGCTGGACAAACAGACTATCCTTGACATAGTTACTTATATTCAGCGTAAACTCGACAACACTTTGTCCTATCGCTACTCGTGTCGAGTTGGGATGTGTGGTACCTGTGCCATGACCGTGAATGGGGTTCCACGCTGGACCTGCAGAACTCAGGCGGCTATCTTTGACTCGTCAGATCGTATTCGGATCGAACCGCTGAAAAATTTTCCTGTCATCAAAGATCTTGTCGTCAACATGGACCCGTTCTTTCAAAAATGGAAATCGGCCGGTGGTGCGTTTAATGCAGCTGATCAAGACTCGGATGACTTTGCCAAAGTTCGGCCTGACAGCATCGCCCGTCAAGCCGCCAACCAGGCGATCGAGTGCATTGGCTGCGGTGTCTGCTTTTCGGCTTGCGATGTTGTTAAGTGGTCACCTGACTATCTAGGCCCAGCAGCATTGAATCGAATCTGGACACTCTATAACGACGAGCGTCAAGATTCCAGAAACCACTTACTTCAGAATGTTGCCTCTGACAGCGGTTGTCTTGGCTGTCATACAACCCAGTCTTGTACCCGATATTGTCCTAAAGAACTTGATCCCTCAGGATCCATCGCAGGTCTGAAGCGAGTTGCATTTCGAGCCTTGTTTTGAGCCAATAGCCACGGCATCCGCTTGACCTAAACTGCTAATCCGATGTCGGCAGTACCTTACCGGGATTCATAATGTTATCCGGGTCAAGTGCCGTCTTCAGAGATCGCATGAGTTCAAGTTCCACCGACGACTTGTAGCGCGTCATTTCGCGAAGCTTCAGCAACCCGATGCCGTGTTCCGCACTGAATGAGCCATTTAGCCCGTCAGTAATCTCGTGAACAATATCTGTAACTTCGTGCCAGCGATCAAAAAATTCATCGCCATCCATATCCCGAGGCTGGCTGAGATTCAAGTGAATATTTCCGTCTCCGATGTGCCCATAAGCAAACGGCCGCATTCCCGGAATCAGTGATTCAAGAGTACTGATTGACTGTTCCACAAATTCGGCGATACAATCCAGGGGGACACTGACGTCATTTTTGATGCTTTTGCCTTCGTAGAGTTGTGCCTCAACAATTGCTTCTCGCAGACGCCACATTTCCTGTGATTGCTTTTCACTGGTAGCCAGCACTGCATCGATGACGATCCCGTCTTCAAACGCGCTTTCAAGAAAACTCTCACTGAGCTGTTGAGAAATACCATCTCGCGTGCTGTCTCCAAGTTCCATCAGCACGTACCAGGGATATGGTTGATCAAAAAAGTCTTTGCAATCCGGTATGTTTCGAAATGCCGCTTCCACACAAACTCGCGACATTAGCTCGAATGATGATGCAAAGTCCGATGTCTCTTTCCGAGTCCGAGAAAATAGCTCCACTGCGCTCTCAACCGATTCCATAGCGATCAGAACTGTCGAACGATGGACTGGGAGTGGAAACAGTTTTAAGACTACAGAGGTTATGATTCCCAGTGTACCCTCAGCCCCCACAAAGAGATTCTTTAGATCGTAACCCGTATTGTTTTTCCGAAGTGCATTGAGTCCGTTCCAGATATCTCCGTTTGGCAGCACCACTTCTAATCCCAGCACCAAGTCTCTCGCATTACCATATCGCAGAACATTAACCCCACCAGCATTCGTCGAAAGATTCCCGCCGATTTGACAGGTCCCTTCGGCGCCAAGACTAAGTGGCAGGTAAAGATTGCTCTCCTTTGCCGCAGCCTGTAGATTCGCGAGGATGCATCCGGCCTCAGCTTCCATCGTAAAACCCGTTGCGTCAACTTTACGAATTCGGTTAAGGCGCGCTAAGTTGACGATCACACTGTCTTTAGCGGACACTGCGCCACCACAGACTCCTGTATTTCCACCTTGTGGAACAATCGGCAATAAGTTATTTTTACAAAACCGAACAAGCGCGGAAACTTCTTCAATCGTTCCAGGCATGACAACACCCATCGTCTGACTGCTGTATCGACCCCGTCTCTCCTTGAGAAAATCGTCTGAGACCTGCTCGCCACGCAACACATTGGCTTCGCCAACAATGCTACGCAAACCCTGTATCAACGCTGATCCGCTGTTTTCCATTTATGCATCCGATTTACTAACAAAATTCCATTCGCTCCAAATTCTATTATTTCAGATTCTCCTGAACAGCCGCCCATACTGAAATAAACATCTGCCGCTTAATATATTTGCGGTATATTCTGAAATCGCACATATTACGTGTTAATTTTTAGTTTGGAGGCTTGAAATGAGAAAGATTCAAACAATTTTAGTTAGCTGTCTGGCAGCGTTATTGATTTTTGGCGCGTCCGGTACAGTATCAGCAAAAATGCTGAAGATGAGCAGCCAGTGGACCGAAAACACCCCTGGCGGTCAGGTTGATCTTTGGTGGGCAGATCAAATTAGAGAGCGCACCAACGGTGAAGTTGACATCAAGATTTTCTGGGAAGGCCAGCTGGGCAAAGGAAAGGAGAATCTTGGACTGATTCAGGAAGGCGCAATTGAGCTTGCTGCCATGTCTCCTGGATACTTTCCCGCAGAACTGCCTTTTCATGCAGCGCCAAACTCCATCCCGATGGCCATGTCCGAAGTACCACAGGCTACGGAATTGATGGAGCGACTGCTACAGGAAGTTCCGGAATTTGACAAGGAAGCGCAGCGAAATGGAATGAAAGCGCTGTTTTTCCATCATCTTAATCCATATCTACTGGTATGTAAGGAACCGGCAATGAGTGTTGCCGATATGAACGGCAGAAAGGTTCGAACTTGGGGCAAAGATATGCCACGAATGGTCGAAGCTGCAGGCGGTGTTGCTGTCACACTGGGTCTTCCAGAGCTCTATGAAGGGCTTCAGAAAGGAACAGTCGACTGCATTCCGTTCTCTGTTGATCTGATGGTAAGCTACAAAATTTACGAAGTAGCAAAACATGTTCACTACATCACGCTGTGGGAAGGTCCAACCAATGCAGTCTGGATTTCCAGCAATATCTGGAATGGTTTTACCGATGAGCAAAGAGCTATCGTTACAGAACTGTCTTTCGAAGCAGCAAGACGCGACCGCGACCAGGTACTGGCGGCAGGTGAAGAAGCGATTGGCATTCTCAAGGAAAACGGTGTTCAATTCCACGATTTTCCCGAAGAAGAGGCGGCCAAGTGGCGCGCCGCTAACCCCGACTTCTTTGCCGACTTTATTGCCGACATGACTGCACTCGGCCGCGGCGAAGACGCTGAGAAAACGATTCAGATCTGGCGAGAAGTGGTCGGAAACTAATCCAAAATCATCAACCACTTGTTGATGCGAGTCCCGAAATTGATCCATTTCGGGACTCGTTATTTGTTATTCATCCGACTGTTTTACGATGTCTCCGGCAAAATGGCTGATTAAAGTCACTCGCGTTGCTGCAGTGGCCTCAGGCATTTCAATCCTGCTGATGATGATCGCGGGTGCCGCAGACGTTATAGCAACCAACCTGGATGTTGTTGGTCTGCGAAGCAGACCCATCCCTGCAACCTTCGAATTCATGGGTGCAATGATGGTGGTAACGGTCTTTCTGGCCGTATCGTTTGCACAGCATGACCGTCGTCATATTCGTGTCGAGCTTTTGGTTCGGCGCTTGCCAATTTTCTGGCAAAAGATAGCTGATGTCATCCAATTCGCTCTTGCAGCAATGGTGTTTGGCTTCATTGCGCGCTTTGCATGGCCCGCAGCAATACACGGATTTAACGTCGGTGAATATGCAACCGGGGTGATTAATTTTCCGCTGTGGCCGGCTCGTTTTGTGTTAGCGTTCGGTGTCACGCTCATGACAGTCCAGTGCCTGTTTGACCTTGTTGGCGTATTTTCGGAAAGGTTCAGTACCCGCGTCGTGGAACCACCCCGAGAAGAGGAAGAGTTCTAAGATGGACCCCGTTCTGGTCGGATATCTCGGAGCCGGGTTGCTTCTGTTCTTTTTGGCAGCTGGCATCCCCGTCGGAGTCGCAATGGGCGCTATTGGCATCGGGGGAATGCTTCTGGGAGCTGGAGAACTTTTTACCTGGGGGCAACTGAAAGTGCTGCCATTTTGGGTCGTCAACAACTATGCATTTGCCGTTCTGCCAATGTTTGTTCTGATGGGGGTTTTGGCAGAAGCATCGGGCATTACCCGTGATGTTTTTTACGCCTCCGACCTTTGGCTCCGAAGGTTTCGCGGCGGGCTCTATCAGGCAGTGATTGTTGGCTCAGCAGTGTTCGCGGCAATTTCAGGTTCGACAACCGTCAATGCAGTTGTCTTTACTCGAATTGCATTCCCGCAGATGCTCAGATTTGGTTATTCGAAGAGTCTTTCTATCGGTGCAATTGCCGGATCCGGCAGCTTCGCTGCAATGATTCCACCATCCATTACCATGGTCATTTATGCCATCGTAACTAAACAATCGGTTGGCCAACTGCTCATCGCGGGTGTGATTCCAGGTTTGCTGACTGCCGCAGTTTACCTCTTTGGTGTGTATGTTCTTGTGCGCGCCCGACCGCAGCTGGCCCCGCCCATTGGTGAAGATATCGCAATTCGAGAAAAGTTGCGATCGATGATCTACGTTTGGCCCGTCCTAATATTGATGGCTATCGTACTCGGCGGAATTTACACTGGTACATTTCCACCATCCGCAGCCGGAGCAGCGGGCGCTTTTGGCGCATTTTGCCTCGCAATCGCCAAGAAGAAAACTTTAAAAGGCTGGTTGCCGCCCGTGCTTTACGATGCAGCATCCATCAGTTGTGTAATTTTCATCATTCTGATTGGTGGCCTGCTACTGTCAAGAATGTTGGTTGTGGTCGGCATCATTGATGGTCTGGTGGAATTTATCACTTCTATCGCCGACACACCCCTCAAATTCATGATCTTCGTCTCCATTCTGTACATTCTGCTCGGATGCTTTCTGGACACGACCTCCATGATGGTGGTAACGCTGCCGTTTCTCTTTCCAGCGGTGGTGGAACTTAACATTGATCCAATCTGGTTTGGAATAGTGGTGGTTAAACTGATTGAGATTTCGGTGATTACACCGCCGGTTGGGATCAATCTGTTTGCGGTACTCAGTGCGGTCAGGGACAAGGCAGAATTTCATCATGTTGCCAAGGGCGTCTTGCCCTTCATCATCTTCGATATACTTGTACTTGCGCTATTGATTGCATTTCCGGAGCTGGCCACATGGCTGCCTCAGAAAATGATTTCGGGTTAGGTTCACTCGACATTCACAGTAAGCCCCTAATTGTCGGGGCTTCGATGATTCCATTTCGACACTACAAGGATGGTTCTAATTTTCGCGATTGGTGTCGAAGAGTTTGTAACGAAGCTATCCAGGAATCTGGACTCCAAAATTCAGAAATTGACGCAGTCATCGTTGCCAACGAAAGCGATATGCTTTCGCTGCAAATCAGCCCCGCCGCATTGATTGCAGATGAAGTAGGTTTGCAATTCGCGTCCGCTGTCCACGTCGAAGCCGGTGGCGCTAGCGGAGCAGCAGCGATACATCAAGGATTCGCACTGATCACATCAGGTTGTGCAAAGAACGTACTTGTTGTGGGTTTCGAGCAAACCGCCAGTCGACTCAGTCGAAGCGGTGTGCAACAAGTCTACAGTCTTTCTTTTGATGCCGATCTTGAAGGCTGGGCGGGTGTCAACACTGCTGCACTTTACGCACTATCCTATCAGGCTTACTGTGAGCGATACGCAACCGACCCGTTGTTGGCAGCAAAAGTTTCGGTCAAGAATCACGGCAACGCCGTCTACAACCGTTATGCTCACAAACCCATGGATATTACCGTTGACGATGTGACGGCGTCAGAGATCATTAGCGAACCCTATCGATTGTTAGACTGTTCGATTAATAGTGACGGTGCCGCCGCGGTTTTACTTTCCAACCCACGACATTTTGAATCAAAACGCAACGGACACCCTCCACTGGTTCAGATCACAGGTTCTGCCTGCAGCACTGACTATGTTCGTCTAGGAGATCGTAGTGATCCTGACTGGTTTTCCGCCAAAAATAAGGCTGCGAGTCTTGCCTGTGGAATGGCAGGAATTAAGAACCCGGAATCTGAAATAGATGTAGCGGAAGTCTACGATGCATTCAGCGGAGCTGAGCTTCAAGCCATCGAAGCGCTTGAATTGTGCAAACCGGGCGAGGCGGGGCTGAAGCTTGAAGAAGGTGTTTTCAGTGCGAAAGGCCACCTGCCGATTAATCTGTCTGGCGGGTTAATCGGACAAGGCGGAGCACCAGGCGCAACGGGTATTGCACAAGTCATCACCCTTTACCGATTGCTCAGCGGCACTTACTTCAGCAAGTTACAGCCGAAGCGCGAATTACGAAAGGCTGTTGCTGACTGTCACTCAGGAATTGCGACAACAAATGTCGTTCACATACTCCAAAGATTTGATGAAGGCTTCTAGGCGGCCTCTGCTCAGTCGCTCGCAAAAAAGTTCAGCACTTCATCAGACTGAACGACATGGCAGTAAATCATGTTAATGATCTCCAACTCATGCCGGTGAAGTTCGTCGGTTGCTGCTGCACAACAATCATCAACCAGAACCACGCCAAAGCTTTCGTCAGCCAGACTCCGGACTGTCGATGAGACGCACTGGTCAGTAAAGATTCCTGTTGCAATCACATCGGTAATCTCCATGTTTCGGAGCATCAACCGAAGATTGGTTCCAGTTAATGCACTGTCAGTTGTTTTGATGACCACGATGTCATCATCCCCGGGTGTTAATTCTGGCACAAACTGACCTTCTTCGGCATTCTTTGGAATTAGAAGGTAGTTGAAACCGGGCTTTTTTTGACTCAGAGAACGGTCTCGCCCATCAGTCTTGTGACAAGCGATGCGCGCGAATATCACTTCAACTCCCCTGTTTCTGCATTCAGTGATCAGTCGAGCAGTATTCGGTATGACGACATTATTCATTCGATTGTAAAACGGTTGCCACCTCTGGGTTTCTTCATCGCTTTCCTTCGGCAGCATATAGGTATTCTGAATGTCAATGACCAGCAAGGCAGTTTTCGACGGGTCCAGATTAATATTGTCGGGTTCTTCAGCATTGGCATAGTAAAACGACCGGTAGGCTGTTTTCCAGTCACTTCCATTATTTTGCTTTTCCTGTTTCATTTTCACGGCTCAACTGATACAAAAACTAGCATTTTATTCAACCTTCACGCTACCAGTGCAAACGAAACGCCAGAATTAAACTGTCGTACGGTCTTCAACCCGGTTCCATCGTGTGATTACCAGGTTCGCATAATAAACGACATCGCCATATGCGATTTTGACATCAGTTGATTCAAGACGCTTCGCGAGTTCGATCGCCACTTCACTTAGGCTGAATGTACCATTCACTTTATCCAGCCCTGATTTTATTGCCTCAGATTCGGTCTCAACATACTCCCATTCTGTCAGAACTTTCTCCATGTCCTCATCCCCATCCAGCAGGTTTTGCACTTTCTCATTCAACAGTTTGATGGTGAGCGCCGAATTTACTGCGCAGAAGTAGACTGCAGTAGCCCTAATGAACTCCAGTTTCCACGCTCTAGGCAGTAATTTCTTTGCTACCAGCGCCAAATCTGCGAAAGTTTGTTCATTCCCTTCCTCGATACAAAGAAGGGCAGCCCTACGCATCAGACCCTTTCTGACTTCATTGTTGAACCAGTATTCCCGCATATGCCAGAAAAAAGTAACCAACATAATTTACCCTCCATACGTTTATTCTCCCCGCTTCGCTCTGATCGAATTTCCTCACACTTTGTAAGGAAGTCGTACTGAAATAACCGAACAATGACCTCAAATTGAAGGTAGGAATTGAACTGGTCGATCAACTCTTACCAGGTTAATGCACGGCTTTTGATTTTGTTTCTTGCTTGGATTTTCAGTACTGAACAACCACAAATCGAGGTCGTTAACAAAAAATAAGCAATTTGACACGGACTGAAATCGTAGACTTCAGTCAGAAATGGAGGAATAAAAGATTGTAGCCGATGTCCGAAGAAGAGATTGAGAAAATACCTCTTTACCTTCTCAATGCGTATTTCTTCAATCAGACAATTTTGTCAATTGAATTACGTTTGGATACCACTCTAACCAAACCGTAATTGGCAATGTACTTCAACGAAGAATTCATTTTCGAATAGAAATATCCAAACTTCAGGACCTACTTTGTCAGCCGCGGGCCACCTTACTATTGAGTTTTGGATTTCAGAATTCGGTAATTTTTAAACGTTCAAGCTTGCCAAAGCATACTGATTGGCATAGCATATAGATCGGAATCAATTCTTTGAACGCGTTCACCATCGTGTAATAAGATGCCACAGACGAAATTATCGGGCGTAATTTTCTTGAGGTGATATAAGCCTTTGAAATCTTGAGTATGAGCTGTCGCTCCCGATTTAACTTCGATCCCAACGACTGTGCCTGGAGCACGCTCGAGAACCAGGTCCACTTCCACGCCGTCCTTATTGCGATAGTGGCTAACCGTCGTCACCTCATTCGAAAGGGCGATAGCTTTTGCAATTTCACTAAACACGAAGCTTTCCAGAAGCGGGCCCAACTTCTTCCGGTCCCGTGCAATGTTTGAGATACCTGTTCGCGTTAACGCTGCAAGCAGACCAGAATCCAGAAATTGAATTTTCGGTGACTTAGCTACTCGTCTTAATTCGCTGGTATGCCAAGCGCGAACCCGTCGGATCAGGAACATATGTTCCAGCAAAGCAAGCCAGCGGTCCACCGTTTTTCCATCAACGCCCACCCGTGTTCCAAGATCGCTCATGTTCAGTAATTTGCCTGCGAAGATAGCCGCGTAGTTAATCAATTGGATCATTTTGTCGGGGTTTCCCACAGATGCAATATCGGCGACATCACGTTCAGCAAGGCTTCTTGCATAAGCCCGCAACCAAGTTTGGCGTCTAGAAGGGTTAGAACGTTCCAGTGCTAGTGGGTAGCCCCCGGAAAGAATTCTTTCAATGAGGTGTGGTGTAGAACCCGTTTCAGCCACAGGCGGAAAATCGTTTGCAAATGCACGCTCTAGGAATTGGGGCGCAGAAGCACCACAGATTTCGGCTTGGGAAAACGGTAGTAGTTCGATCGTTTCGACGCGGCCAGCGAGAGAATCAGGAGAAATTGCCCCTCGAAATAGATCGACAGAACCTGTTATCAGATAACGTCCAGGTTGAGTATACTCATCGACTTGCTTTTTGAGCGCCAGAAAAAGATTCGGCGCGCGCTGTATCTCATCGATTACTGCACTTTGCAGGTTACGAAGAAATCCCACCGGATCGTCCTGAGCGAAGACTCTGTACTGATAGTCGTCGAGAGAGACGAACACACGGCCATCTTTATTAGCGATATGTCGGGCGAGAGTGGTCTTGCCTGACTGGCGCGGTCCCACAATTGCAACAATACGAGTATCCTTAAGTGCCTGACACACCGATAGTTCGACATGTCGGTCAACAAACGTTTGGGATATTTCCGTCCAATCAGGCATAAACAGCCGTCTAATTCGGAATATATATTCGACTATCTCGGAATGAATTGACGGCTAATCTGTAATATATCACGACGAAGACTAAAAATATCAAATAAATGTGAGACATTTTCACTGGTATCTTATTCTGAATACACGGTGGCTGGAGTGCACTCTTCACCATAATCTCCAACCCAAAAACATTCAACTTCGAATATGTTCATTCAGGCATAAGGGTACGCTCGATATACCCAAATATAGAGAGTCGATTTCTTCAAGGAGTGTAATTCAACGAAATATCGCTGAATCTAGAATATGCACTAGTGCGCACGCAGTATGCAACATAATGTTGGCTTTTGAAATTTCTGACCTCAGGATGCGTTCGTCTCAAACTCCGTATCAGCAGCGGATCTGTTCCTACCAAGTAAATCAATCGTAACACGCGAAATCTGATTGTCTGAGTTGCCAAATCTGATTAACAATTTACTGCTAACTCCGGATGATCCCCATCCCGTTGAGATCTTTCGCGTTGAAAATTCAAGTCCGGTTCTGATCGTCTGTGATCACGCCGGGAATGCTGTACCTAAGAAGCTACAGCAGTTAATGCCGAAACCCGAAGACATGAATCGACATATTGCCATAGATGTCGGTGCACGAGCCGTCGCTCAAATTGTCGCACGCGTTTTAAACTCAAACCTGATCATGCAACGCTACTCGCGACTCGTCATCGACATGAACCGACCGCTCAACTCGCCTGAACTCTGTCCCGAAGTGAGTGACGGCACCCCTGTACCCTTTAATCAGAATCTGACCGACAATCAAAAAGAGTTTCGAGTCGCAGAGATATTCGAAGCCTATCACAAATCAATTGCAGGTGTGATTGGCGAATCCGAGAATCCGCCAAAAGCACTAGTTGCGATTCACAGTTTTACACCCAGTCTGCGTAACCAACCACCCCGTTTCTGGCATTTTGACCTGATTTCCCGTGCTACAGTAGATCTCGCACTCGAACTTAGAGACTTCCTGCAGTCTAAGCGACCTGGATTCAACTACGGTGTTAACGAGATTTTTTCAGTATCCGATCTAAGTGACTACACACTTCGCACCCACGCAGAAAATCGCGGTCTGCTTGGCTTGTCAATTGAAACTCGAAACGACTTGCTGACCAATGACACCGACATCAAGAATTGGGCTAACCTTTTAGCCGATGGTCTGCACGCCATATTCGAACATCGCATTTCTGGTCTCTGAATTACGACTGAAGTTACATTGATCGATCCGGTCTTTTCGGTTCTGACGAGAACCACCAATCTGTACGTCGACCCCGCTGGCGACTGTTATCGCGTCGCAATGCCGGTCAACGCAAATATCGCAGCTGACACTATTGGACGCTACGCTCGAAACGGTCAGGGTGATCGCATTGCTCTGATCCACGAGTACCCTGATCTTTCGACCCGATCCTATACCTATACAGAACTGGATGATCTAGCCTCAAGACTGGCTGTGTCACTTTCAAACCTCGGGGTAACCAAGGGTAGCCCTGTTGTCGTGCAAACAGCCCAGAGTCCGGAAACGGCAATTTCACACATGGCCATCTACAAATTGGGTGCCATCGTTGTGACCTTATCGCATCTGGCTGGTCCAGACGCTTTCGCTCACATCGTCAACGATTGCAAGCCTTCGGTCATCATTACTCATTCAGACCACTGGGATTCACTTCGCGACACCGCCAGTAATCTGAAAAGCCTGAAGCACTGCATCGTATGCGGCACTCCCGAATCGGATGAACTGTCGTTCGATGAGCTGTTGACAACATCATCTGAACAGTTTGAGCCGGTTATCACAGCAACAGAAGACCCGGCAGTGTTGATGTACACATCGGGAGCGACTGGTAGTCCCAAGGGTGTTCTCCTTTCGCACCGCAGCGGGCATTGTTACCGTCCAACACTAAACCTGGTCTACAACCTCGAACTCGATGCACCGGGATCCGTGTTCTGGACTCCGTCTGACTGGGCCTGGAGCGGTGGTCTTTTCGACCTTTGTTTTCCTGCCTGGCAACACGGGCAGACAGTTGTATCAACCACTCGACGATTTTCAGCTGATTGGGCTTTTGATTTCATGGCTCGTCATCAGGTCACTCACTCTTTCATGACTGCGACTGCTCTGAAACGATTGGCGGAAGTTGCAAATCCGCGTGCCAAGTGGAATCTTGCCATGCGAGTTGTTTGTACCTCCGGTGAAAGTTTACCCCACGAGATTTTGCGCTGGTGCGAGGACGACTTTGGCATTGTCTGCAATGAACTCTATGGCCTGACAGAGTTCACCGATATGATCGGATGCTGCAAACGCCTGTTTCCGACCAAGCCCGGGTCAATGGGACGGGCATTTCCCGGCCGTTATGTCGCGATCATTGATGAAAATGGTGTCGAACAGGCTGACGGAGTTGTAGGCGAAGTTGCATCACTATTGGAAGATGATCCGACGCTCATTCTCGGATACTGGGATAATCCTGGTGTACCCGACAATCTGAAACTTGGAAAGTGGCTGGCTACCGGAGACCTCGCCATACGTGATGAAGATGGCTATTTCTGGTTCCAGTGTCGCAAGGACGACTTGATCAAGAGCGCTGGATATCGCATTGGTCCCACGGAGATTGAAAACACCCTTGTATCTCACCCGGATGTTGCGGAAGCAGCGATTGTCGGTAAACCTGATCCTGAGCGTGGCACTGCAGTGATGGCCTTTATCCGTCTCGCGAGCGGCGTAAAAAAGAACGATGCGACTCGAGCGCGCCTGCAGCAGCACGTCAAGAACAATCTTGCAGTTTACGAATATCCGCGATTTATCGAGTTTGTCGACTCTTTCCCCAGAACTTACACTGGTAAAATCAAACGAGACCTATTACGGCAGAGAGCCACCTCCTATTCTAAGTCTGAATAATGGACAACCGAGTTTATCAGCCACTCGTTGAAGTCACCAATCTATATCGCGACGTTGCGGGGGATCGATACCGGATTGGTATGCCGCTGAATGCCAATATTGCTGCCGATACAATCGGACGTTTTGCGAAGGGTGACCGGTCTGATCACCTGGCATTGATTCACGAGAATCTTGACGGATCAATCGAAAAGTATACCTACGCAGAGTTGGACGAACTGGCTTCGAAATTTGCAGTATATCTCGCAACTCTTGGCGTTGAACGTGGTGAGCCAGTTGCCATTCACACTGCACAAAGCCCGCAGACCGCAATTACCCACATGGCGGTCTACAAACTGGGTGCAATCGCACTCACCCTATCGCATCTTTACCGTCCAGATGCCATCGCACATGTCATAAATGATTCCAAAGCAAAGGTCATAGTTACCAATTCCGATTATTGGACAGCCCTGCGCGACCGACTGGATCAAGTCAGATCGCTCCGTCACCGGATTGTGTTCGGTAGAACGGAACCGGGTGAAATCAGCTTTTCAGACTGCCTTGAAACCTCAAGTGCCGGTTTTGAACCTGTCATTACCAAAACCGAAGACCCAGCGCTTCTGATGTACACTTCGGGTTCAACCGGTATGCCCAAGGGGCTGATTCACGCGCATCGAATCATTCATGCCTATGTCCCATCCCTGACCCTGGTCTTCAACATGGAACTCAACTATCCAAACGGCGTGTTCTGGAGCCCGGCCGACTGGGCCTGGGTTGGCGGTTTGCTGGACCTTGCGTTGCCAGCCTGGCAGCACGGACAGACAGTTGTTTCCACCAATCAGCGATTCACTGCGGAGTGGGCCTTCGAGTTTATGGAGCGGCATCAAGT
>CAZYSR010000120.1:0-1709 GCA_964649525.1 uncultured Gammaproteobacteria bacterium | reverse complement strand
GATGCAATGAGTGCTTTGGTGTAGGGATGAGTTGGGTGGCTCAGCAATTTTTTTGCTGGCGCGAATTCCATGACCTTTCCAAGGTAGATGACCATAATCTGAGTGGAAATGTGTTTTATCACACTCAAATCATGAGCAATGAAAATCATTGCCATTCCGAGTTTACGTTGAAGATCCTTCAATAAGTTGACGACCTGTGCGCGTACCGAAACATCAAGTGCTGCGACTGGCTCATCGCAAATGACTAGTTTTGGATTGAGAATCAGCGCCCGGGCAATCCCGATTCTCTGACACTGTCCCCCAGAGAATTCATGAGGATAGCGGTTGGCAAGATTGGGTAATAAACCAACTTTTTCCATAATCTCACCAACTTTGGTCACAATTTGAGCCTTACTTAACTCAGGCATGTGTGTCCGAATAGGTTCCGCGATAATTTGTCCAGCCGTCATGCGCGGGTTCAATGCAGCAAGTGGGTCTTGAAAGATCATCGCCATATCTTTCCGTACCTGGCGTCTTGAACGACGGTCAAAATGTGCAAGATCATTGCCCTCCCATAATATACGTCCGCTGCTGAGCGGAACTGTTCCTGCAATCGCTCGAATTAGTGTGGTTTTACCAGAACCACTTTCACCGACCAATCCCAAAGTTTCCTGACTGCCGACTTCAAATGAAACATCTCTGACTGCCTGCAGTTTACGTTTCGGAATCCATGGCCAATTTCCATCCGTGGCGACATCAAACTCGACCGATAAACTTTCTACTGTGAGAATGGGGGTCATTTGCCAATCAAATTGCGGTCTACGTGACACGCCCGGATTCGTCCGTTTACTGTTTCAATCGGAGGACGTTTTTGCAAGCATATCGGCAAGCGAAATTCACAGCGGGGCTCGAACGGGCAACCTTTCCACCGGTCTCTTACGTCTAACGGATCTCCAGCGATGACCGATAACGAATCAGAGTCTCGGTCGAGACGTGGAACGGCTTCAAGCAAAGCGGCTGTATAGGGATGATCAGGTGAAGAGAAAATGGATTCCGTTGTCCCAGATTCCATGACCTGTCCACCATACATCACAACAATTCGATCAGTCATACCGGCGACCAAACCTAAATCATGTGTAATAAGAATTATTGCTGTTCCAAACTCCCGACGAATGTTCTTGAGAAGTTCAACGATCTGAGCTTGAACCGTAACGTCAAGTGCAGTTGTTGGTTCATCTGCGATCAGTATCCTAGGCTGACACAATAGTGCCATAGCAATCAGCACACGCTGACGCATGCCTCCTGAAAATTCGTGAGGATACATTCTCAAACGATTTTTAGCATCTGGGATTTGAACGGCATCGAGCATATGGATGCAATGTTTTAATGCCTGAGACCTCGACATGCCTTTGTGAAAAGTCAGTATTTCCGCCATTTGATCTGATATGCGCAGATATGGGTTAAGTGCAGTCATTGGGTTTTGAAAAATCATTGCAATCTGGGTGGCTCGGATATGCTCAAGTTCTCCTTCATTCAATTCGAGGAGGTCTACGCCTTCGAAATAAGCCTGTCCCGACACATAGGCGTTTTTTGAATTCAACCCAACCATTGCAAAAGTCATCTGACTCTTACCTGAACCACTTTCTCCGACGACACCCAGAATTTCACCAGCGTCGAGTTGAAAACTGACACCGTTTACCGCGTGGACCGGCTTGGTTGTGGTTTTGAAC
>CAZYSR010000119.1:0-5274 GCA_964649525.1 uncultured Gammaproteobacteria bacterium | reverse complement strand
GACGATGCAGTACGAATAAGGGGTATTCGGAAAGGCAATGATCCCAGAACTCGGTCAATTCAGTCTGATCTTGGCACTTTGTCTGGCAGTTGTACAGACTGCGCTGCCAATTTCTGGCAAGCTGCTGCGTTCACCTTCCATGTTTGCAGCAACAAAATTTGCTGCCCGAGGTCAGTTCCTGTTTCTGTTTATTTCGATCCTATGCCTCACCTATGCATTTGTCTCCTATGACTTTTCAGTCTATTACGTGGTACAGAATTCAAACACGGCATTGCCGCTTATGTACCGCATTTCTGCGGTATGGGGCGCCCATGAAGGATCGTTGCTATTATGGGTTTTGATGCTGGCAGGCTGGACAGCGGCCTTAACCTGGTTTAGCCGCGAGGTACCTGATGATTTTCTGGCCAGAGTACTGGCGGTACTTGGCGCAGTCAGCATCGGGTTTCTGTTGTTTTTGATCCTGACATCGAACCCTTTCGAACGAGTCATCCCAGCTGCAGTCGAAGGCCGTGATCTAAACCCGCTGTTGCAGGACCCGGGGCTAGTATTTCATCCACCAATGCTTTACATGGGGTACGTTGGATTTTCTGTCGCTTTCTCATTTGCAGTGGCGGCATTAATCAGTGGACGGCTGGATGCTGCCTGGGCTCGTTGGTCTAAACCCTGGACCAATCTCGCCTGGGTTTCACTGACCCTTGGAATTGCTTTGGGAAGCTGGTGGGCTTACTACGAACTCGGCTGGGGAGGCTGGTGGTTCTGGGATCCAGTTGAGAATGCCTCTTTCATGCCTTGGTTGGTTGGTACCGCACTGATTCACTCCTTGTCAGCGACTGAAAAGCGCGGACTTTTTAAATCCTGGACGGTTTTGCTGGCCATGCTGACATTTTCGCTCAGCCTGATCGGGGCTTTTTTGGTCCGATCCGGGGTGCTGACCTCGGTTCACACTTTCGCGACGGACCCATCTCGTGGAGTTTTCTTGCTTGTACTTATCTGCTTGGTTATCGGATCTTCGCTCGCGATTTATGGCGTTAGAGCACCGAGCATACGATCAAGCGGCAGCTACACACTGGTATCAAGAGAAGTGAGCTTGCTGCTCAATAATGTCTTTATGGTAACTGCAGCCGCTACGATATTGTTGGGTACGCTTTATCCTTTGTTTCTTGATGCACTGGGATTGGGCAAGGTTTCAGTTGGTCCGCCTTACTTTAATTCGGTATTCATTCCGCTCACTTTACCAGTTGCCGCACTCGTTGGAATTGGTGCAATGTCTCGATGGAAGCGAGATCAGATGGGCCGATTGATGGGCAAACTCTGGCCACTGCTCGCGGTCAGTGTTTTACTGGGCTGTACCTTACCATTTTTGTTCGGGAACTCTTACGAGTGGTTGGCTGCGGTGGGATTGACACTGGCATTGTGGACTGCTTCCTCTACACTTTTTGGTATGTATGACCGGGTGAGACACAGACGGGATAAATTCACTGCTCTTTTAAATCAACCGAGGGGGATATGGGGCATGAGTATCGCTCACATGGGCATTGCTGTGTTTGTCGTGGGAGTTACCATGGTCAGTCTGTATGAGCAGGAAAAGGACTTGAAAATGGTACCTGGTGACTCGTACGAATTGGGTGGATTTACCTTTCAATTTGAAGGTGTGAGACAGCTGTCTGTTCACAATTACATCTCATACATGGGAACAGTTAATGCCTACCGCGGTGACCGCCAGGTTGCAACCATATTTCCGGAAAAGCGCTTTTATCCCATTCAGGATGAGCCGATGACAGAAGCAGGCATTCAGCCCGGTCCGTTTCGTGACTTGTATGTTTCGCTGGGTGAACGGTTGGATGATACGGGTGCCTGGAGTGTCAGGGTTCATGTCAAGCCATTTGTACGCTGGATTTGGATGGGTGCAATCTTCATGGCATTCGGTGGTTTTTTAGCTGCCACTGACAAAAGATTGAGAAGTACCAGTCGGGCACGGGGACGCATTGCACCAGCTAACATAGCGACAGATTCGCAATGAGCACATTTCGGCCGTTTGCGCGGCCAAAATTTCTGATACCTTTCATCGTTTTTGTCGCCGTTGCCGGATTTTTTGCAGCGGGATTGAGACTGGATTCAACTCTCGTACCATCACCGTTGATCGGGAAAGTGGCACCTGCGTTCAATTTACCGGTTCTGGATCAGGGAGATTTGACATTGAGCACCGATCAACTGACGGGCGGATTTTACGTTTTGAATGTTTGGGCCAGTTGGTGCCTTGCCTGCCGCGACGAGCACGCGCTCCTGGTCGACTTGTCGGAAAAGGGCGTGCCGATTGTAGGGCTGAATTACAAGGACAAGGCTGAAGGCGCTCGTCGTTGGTTGCGAGATTGGGGCAATCCTTACTTCGTAACGGTGGTAGATCAGGACGGTGCAGTTGCCATTGATTGGGGTGTGTATGGCGTACCGGAAACTTTTGTTGTTGATGCGCAAGGCGTGATTCGCTACAAGCACATTGGACCGATTACACCTGAAGTAGCCGAGCGTGAGATATTGTCATTATGGAACGCAAGCAAACAACCAACCTGAATAAACTTCAGCACTTGTTCTCTGCGCTGATGTTACTGATATTTTCGATATCTGCAAACGCGGCCACAGAAGTACTGGAGTTTGACAGCACTCAGCAAGAACAGCGATACCACGAACTCATTGACGAATTGCGTTGCCTGGTGTGTCAGAACCAGAATCTGGCCGACTCGAATGCCTCACTGGCTCAGGATCTTCGTGAACGAACCTATCAAATGGTCCGAAGCGGAGATTCGAGCGATGAAATTATTGATTACATGGTGGCACGCTATGGCGAATTCATCATGTATCGCCCGCCACTTATGACATCAACTTATCTACTGTGGTTTGGACCGCTCGTTTTTCTACTGTTGGCCGTGTTGACTGTTGTTCTGTACTGGCGGCGGACTCGCCGTAATACGGGAGTTAAACTAGACGCCGCTTCACGTCAGAAGGTGCGGCAGTTGCTGGACGATTAGCAGCACATCTCAGATTCAATGTCTGTCATATTTTATTTGCTAGCCTTGTTGCTGGCGGTCTTGGCCGTATGGCTTATCGTACCCGTCATTCTGCGTGGAAGCAGAAGTGAGAGTTCTGACCGGCAGCAGGAAAACATCGAAGTTGCCAAGCAGCGACTGGCTGAATTGGAACAGCGCGAAAGTACCGGTGAAGTAGAACCTGCGGATGCTGCTCAAATTCGTGAAGAAATTGAAACTGAGCTTTACCGGGATGTACACAACCTGACAGATGCCGCGGAGACGGTTACCAACAGCAGCACTGGAGCTACTAAATGGGTAGCGATTGCTGTCTCAACTTTTGTTCCACTTGGGGCGGGAGTTCTCTATTTTTTGGTAGGTGAACCCTCTGGCGTTTCCATCAAACCCCCACCTAGCGTAGCGGTAGTTCAAGAATCTGAACAGGGAAGTGATGATGTGCCTGGTGTTGACGCACAAGACTTAGAGCAACTCACCCAGCGTTTGATGACACACTTGGCAACCAACACAAATGATGCACTCGGATGGAGCACTTTGGGACAGTTGTTTATTGCACAGCAACGATATGCTGAAGCTGCTGGTGCGTACAAGAAAGTGCGTGAGCTACAGGGCGACAGCGCTGAATATCTAGTGCGTGAAGCGGATGCTCGAGCAATGGCTAATGATGGTGTCTTACAGGGTCAGCCTGAAGCACTGATATTGGCTGCACTTGAAATTGAACCAGACAATACAGGTGGATTATGGTTGGCAGGACTTGCTGCTGGTGAACGCGGTGAAGTGGAAGCTGCGATGGAATACTGGCAGCGAGCAGAGCAAACCACGGATAACGAGCAGATGCTCAATCAGCTTCGTCAGTTGATTGAGGCCGGAACTGCCGAACTTGCGAGGGTTGATCAGTCAGTTTCTAGCAAGAGCGACCAGACTGAAGCTCCCGTAGTCAAGGTTCAGGTCAGCATTGAGTCTTCTATTTTGAGTGAGATTGATCCCGATGACACTGTATTTATCATCGCACGTGCTTTCAATGGCCCGCCAGCGCCACTTGCTGCGGTCAAAAAGCAGGTGAAGGATCTGCCAATTTCTTTGCAGCTGGACGACTCCCTTGCAATGCTCCCCAATCTCAATATTTCATCATTTGAACAAGTCCTCATCATTGCCAGGGTTTCCCTCTCAGGAACTGCACAGTCGCAGAGTGGTGATTTCTTTGGCAAGTCTGAGCCCGTTCGACCTGGCGTTGATCAAACGGTTGTTGAGATTGTCATCTCGGAACAGGTTCCATAATCAGGGTAGAAAATTTGTCCCATTCAACTGAACCTATAGCCAATGTTTCAGTCACAATAATGTAGATTCAGTCGACATCAATCAAGTATTCATACATTGGCAGGTCTTTTTATAATGCGAAAAGTGCTGGACATCAAAGGTGTCGCATCTCTACATTAATTGAGGGAAATTATCATGAAGAAAACAATTGGATTCGCGATCAGCATACTGGCTCTGACAGGTGTTGCGCTGAGTGGCGGTGCTCAAGCAGAATTTTCCGGTACCTATGAAATTGATGTTCCCGTTCTCGGTTACTCCGAGAGGTACGTCACAGTGACAGAAGTGAGGCCGGTTCAGGAGTGTCGAGAAGTTGCAGTGAGTGTTGGTGGTTCGACCAGTTCCGATACACCAGAGTTGCTAGGTGCCATTATTGGCGGAGCTATTGGCAAAGAAATTGACGATGACAGTAAGTCGAGTACTGTAATCGGTGCGCTTTTAGGCGCCTCGATTGCTAGTGATCTTGAAAAGAAGAATGCACAAGGAAAAGGTGGGACTCGAATGGAAACGCGTTGTACAACGGTTGAGCGGCAAGTTGAAACTCAAAAGTTGAGTGGATATTTTGTAAATTATGAGTTCCAGGGACATGTTTTCCGAGCGACGGTGCCTAGTCGTCCAGGTTCAATGATTAAAATCAAGGTAGTTGCAATTCCCGTCGACTACACAAACTGATCGCTGAGAGAACTGAACTCTTATTAATGCCAGCTAAGTCTATTAGAGCAGCAGGCTAACTTTGCGGCCTTCATAGGTTGCCGCTGGTGCTTGTCTAGGTGACAGGCAATCGCCGATGACATGGAGGTCAAAATCTAAAGTTTGCTGACGCAGTTCCAGTTCAAGATCATTCACTGGAATGTTAACCGTGGCGAGGATCAGACTGTCGAACGGCATTTCGGTTTCTGATCCATCCAGCAAATCCATAACT
>CAZYSR010000118.1:0-4105 GCA_964649525.1 uncultured Gammaproteobacteria bacterium | reverse complement strand
GAAAAATGTTCGACTACTCTTTCAATATTGGCCGGTTGGAGATTTAATTTTTCTGCAATGTATCGAAGTCGCTGAATTTCTTCTTGACGTCTGAGAAAGATTCCTCTCGAAAACTTGGGTGTATTCAATGCAGCCAAAGCCATACTCTCCCTAGCACTTCTCATCATGATCAGCCCCTCATCTCGACGGTCTGAAGGCATATAGAAAAATCCTCGTTCAAGCATTTTTCGCGGAGATAATTCGTTGGTCAGCTCCCCATCAAAATAGATATTACCGTCACTGATCGGACTGCAACCAAAGCAGGCTCTGGCAACGTCGGACTTTCCAGAACCAATTAACCCGGCTAATCCAACAACTTCTCCGTTTGCCACATTTATGGAAACACCACGCACTGTGTTATCCGCTGTCTTTAAATCTCTGACTTCAAGCATTCTATTTGCAGGCTGAAAAACAATATCAGGAAAAATCTGATCGAAGACCCGACCCGTCATCAATTGCACTAAATCTTCTTCTGATACATCAGCAGCTACAGTGGTAATCCTGTGACCGTCGCGCAGTATCGTGATGCGGTCGCCTATTCGTCGTATTTCGTTCATGCGGTGCGTGATGTAAATGATGCCCACGCCTTGAGCCTTAACCTGATCAATCAAGGTAAATAGTTGTTCAGTTTCCTGATCGGTCAAAGATGCAGTTGGCTCATCAAGAATGAGTACCGAAAGATCTGCCCGAAAAGCCTTGGCAATTTCCACCATCTGCTGCTCAGCGCGTGACAAAAATGCGACTTGTTGAGAAGGATTCAGCGAAAATCCAAGTCGTTCGAGTACTTCTTGAGCTCTCTTCCGAATCACAGATTTCTTCAGAATTCCGCCAAAAGTTTCCTCAGCACCAAGAAACAGATTCTCTTCGATGGAAAGTTGTGGTACCAAGGAGAACTCCTGAAATACCGTACTGATTCCAAGAGTGCGGGCATGGTTGACCGAGAAAATTTCGACAGGTTCATTGCGGAATACAAAACTCCCACCATCGGGCCGATAAGCACCCGCAACAATCGAAATCAGGGTTGTCTTACCGGATCCGTTTTCTCCAAATAGAACGTGAACTTCACCTGGTTTCAATGAAAAATCAACAGAGTCCAGTACCCGTGTACCGGAGAACTGCTTGCAGATTGCGCGCAATTCCAACAGCAGTGGGCTCCCATTGTCCGGGAGCCCACTTTCTTGACTAATTGTTGCTGTCGGAATTTCGTTCAGCAATTGTTTAGTTCACTGTGAAGGTAGGTTTAAAGCCGTCCGGAGCCAGTGAAGATCCGCGATCGAATGTGTTTATGTTTTCTGGATCAATCACATAGAGTGCCGGTCCGACATGTTTTTGATAGTCTTTGCCTTCAAGAATTCGGACCGCTTGATCGATGGCAACACGTCCCTGAATAACCGCAGAATCAGTCGGTGCCGCCAACACTTGACCGCGCTGAATTCCCCGGAATACACCAGGCGTAAAGTAATAAGCCAGCAGACTAATTTGATCAGTTAACCCTCGTGATCTCAACAGACTGATGGAGGCTTCCACTGTGGGGGACGTTCCAACGATGTACTGAATATCTGGATAGGTTTCCAAGGTGTCCTCAACGAGTTTCAACTGAATTTCTTTACCTGTATCGCCGTACTTGGTTTCAACAACCTCAATGTCTGAGCCCGCAACAGCTTCCTGAAAACCGGCATTGCCCGCTTCGACCCAACCGGCTCCGGGAGGTCCTGGAAACCAAGCAACTTGAACTTTTCCCGACCCTGCCGGATGCAGTTTGGCAATGTACTCACCAGCCTTGTATCCCATCTCACCAAATGAGACCAGTGATTTTGCAGATAACTCGGGTGATGAAATTCCATTGATCACATCGATCACTGGAATGCCTTTAGCGCGAATTTCACTAACGAGATTGTTCATTCCATCAAATGAGATCGCGCCAATGACCACTGCTTCCGCACCTCGCGCCACACAATCTTCAATTTGAGATATCTGAGTGTTCAGGTTTGTGTAGCCGCCTGCTTCAACCAGTTGCATCTTGACACCTAAGCGTTCAGATTCCGCAACCACACCGTAATCAACTGCCAACCAGTACGCATCTTTCATGTGTGGAAATGAGACACAGATGTCCCAGGCTTTTTCTGCCTTACCCAGCGGTACATAGTCGACTGTCGTTCTTGGGCTCGCCATATTAAAAGGCGGGTCCCATACTTCCACCGGATATGGGTACCAAACTTGTGCAGAAACACTGCCAACCCAAAAAATCGTAACTGCTCCAACAAAAGCCAAAGACTGAATTAATTTTTTCATTACTTTCTCCTATTTCCAAGCATTGACTCAATTGCACTTTCAAAAATCCAAATTTTGTGAGAGTGAATCTTTATGCCGCCACAAATTGATCCTCAGTCGACGGCGTCATGCATTTGGATTATAGGAATCCAATATTTTTTGTAAAATAGTATTTTTCGTAGAGTGATATCAATTTTACAGATGGCTTTTTCCTTTAGACAAGTTCGATATTTCATTGCAGTTGCAGACGCTGGAAAGGTCTCTGCTGCTGCAGCAAATTTACATGTGTCCCAATCGGCCGTCAGTGCTGCCATTGACAAGCTGGAAAAGGATATTGAGGCGCCTTTGTTCCGACGTAGGTCTAACGGTGTCGAATTGACTTACGAGGGACACCAATTCCTGACGCATGCCCAGAATATCATGGCAGCGGTTTCTGAAGCCACTAGAGGTGTGCGACGGTCTGGCCGCTCATTGAGCGGCAAGGTAAAGGTTGGACTAACCTACACGGTCGCCGGATACTTTTTTCCACAGTTACTGATGCGGTTTAGTCGGTCATTTCCGGATGTTGAGTTCAAATTGGTCGAAAAACAACGAACTCAAATTGAAGAAGAAATTGTTAGCGGTGAACTCGACATTGCTGTGATTCTGGTTTCAAATCTACAAAACACTGGTGAGATCAACTCAAGGGTGCTCATCAAATCACAACGACGGCTGTGGTTGTCAGCTGACCATCATCTGATGAATGAAGATGTTGTCGAGTTTTCTCAAATTGCCAAAGAGCCGTACGTCATGCTCACAGTGGATGAGGCAGAAAAGTCCGCACTTCGTTATTGGAGTGTTACTGACTACTCGCCCAATGTAATTTTCAAAACTTCATCAGTCGAAGCGGTTAGAAGTATGGTAGCCACAGGGACAGGTATCACTATTCTGTCAGATATGGTTTACCGACCCTGGTCTTTAGAAGGACAACATGTAGAAGTGAAACCCGTCGCAGGTCATGTACATTCAATGGATGTCGGGTTGATTTGGAAGCGTGGCAAAGAAATGAACCCACAAACAAAAGCGCTCTACACTTTCCTCTGCAACAATTTTGTAGAGACAGGTTATGGAGTCGGAGAACCAACTCAGTGAACGATCTGTGATGATTTTTGTCGGATACGGTCTACCAATACTATTGTCTCAGCATTTCGGAACAAATGTCGAACTTAGCATCTCACTCTGTCATAGCAAAATCACAGCTGATCCGTTAATGTTACCATCTCTCAAATCGTCGAGCGCTTGATTGACCTTTTCTAGTGGATAACTCTGAACACTGGTTCGCACCGGAATTTTTGCGGCAAGTTCCAGGAATTCCCAACCATCTCTTCGAGTAAGGTTAGCAACAGAGCGCACAGTACGCTCTCCCCATAACAACTCATAGGGCATGGAAGGGATATCGCTCATGTGAATTCCTGCACACACGACAACCCCGCCTTTTTGAACATTGCGGAGTGCTACCGGTACCAATTCACCGACTGGTGCAAAAATTATGGCCGCATCCAATGGCTCGGGCGGATGATCACCGGACCCACCTGCCCAATAGGCACCCATTTGTCTGGCGAACAATTGAGATTCTGAGTCACCGTCTCTGGTAAACGCAAACACTTTCCGATCCTCATAGACTGCCAGCTGCAAGAGTATGTGTGCAGCAGATCCGAATCCATAGAATCCAACTTTCTTCGCATCTCCAATCATGCGATAAGCCCGGTAACCAATCAAACCTCCACAGAGTAAGGGTGCGAGCTGAAGATCATCC
>CAZYSR010000117.1:0-3074 GCA_964649525.1 uncultured Gammaproteobacteria bacterium | reverse complement strand
TAGATATTCAATCCGCCGGTAAGATCAAAAATCGAACCAACTTTTATTTCATCATCTGCCCGTACTTGAGTTCCTGCAACTAGAGAAATTGCAAGAGCAAGCATTACCAGACAGACAAACTTGTATTTCTGAGACCAAACTCTCTCGAAATTTGGCATTAATCTATTTGTCATTGCTAACACCTTTAGAAAACTAATGAATAGTCTTTGGGTTTGACAAGATTGCAAAGCGGTGCGGAACTTCCAAGTACCATAGTGTGGCCATGGTACTCAACAGTTTGTCTGGAGCAGATTGGGCAGGCACAAAAAAGCAGCAAATTACCCGTCATACCTATCCACAAAAATGAACAGACTTCGGCCGCTTTGCCGCTTGTATTTTCGATAGCTCTGTTGCCACCAATAGTAACCTTCATCGGTTACTGCTTTCGATTGTAGTAAAAAGCCCCCTTTAAGTCAACAGTCGCGGCAAGATTGAGTTGTATGTCTATTTCAAGCTTAAGTGATCACGAAAGTATTGAAGTACGAAACGTGTCCAAGTAACACCAGGGCGATTTAATAGATCATCTTCAGTAGATTGCTCAATTTCGACCAACCCGTATTCCCTGATCAACTTCACCAATTCTTCATCCGGGATATCCCAGAAACCTTCAACCATTTCGAACGGGCCGTGTCGAAGTGTGATGTAAAGCAATCCTTCTTTCTTGAGCAATTCCAATATTCTTTCCAAAGAAGGCTGACGATCAGAGTAGGGGAGGTGCATCCACACTGCACTCAGAAAAATCACGTCATAGTGGGCACCGAGTTTCCGAACTGCTTCCAGCTCAGGTAACTTGTCGTCTACCCAGGTGATTCTGGAATGCTGATGCATTAATTGAGCCCTTCCACGCAAGGCACTCGACGGCTCAACTGCAATGACTTTGTGCCCCAGTTCAGCCAATCCCGCAGCGTCCCGACCTGAACCTGATCCGATTTCAAGAATCGAGCAGGGATGCTGGGGCAAGTAGTTTAGTAACGTAGCGTGTAGCTGTTGAAACTCAAGTTGCTCAAACTCCTCAGTGATGAAATCTGCATTCACCTCATACCACTCCTCTACCGTTTCGGTTGGAATGGGTTGCTTGTCTTCCATACCCTTATCGGTAGAAGCTGTGGTTGATGTCTTCGAAGTCATGTTTGGAATTTAACACCCATGGTCGTTAATTCAGACTTTTAAGCTATTGAGTTTGTGAGCCGCAGATCATTGAATTTGCCGTTCGACATAAATGAAGAAAAATTTTCTTCAAGATTTGCATGATATCGCACATCTTTGAACATAGATCAGCACAAGCTATCCCTACTGAATTCGAATCATATTTTCATGGCCAAACTAATCTAATCTGAGCACCCAAGCACCCAAGCACCCAATTAAGAATCTGTAAAATATTGGCTTCGCCAAGTAGTTTGCAGTCTTCATTCGTCCAAACGCGTCTGCACAACATTTTCTGAGTTGTTGATCGGAGAATAATGTTCGATGATTGATCTGCTTCAAATTTGACCGAGGTCACCGCAATTCATTAACTTGCTAAACCAGAGACATAACTCATGATTCATTCCCCCTACGATCTGCAATATGTCCGCAACCAGTTTCCGAATATAGGAGATTTGGCATTTTTTGAAAATGCCGGTGGCACTTATGTTCCTTCCACTGTTAGCGATCGTATTTATGATTACATGCGCCGCAATCAGGTTCAACCAGGAGCGTCATATTCTGCTTCAGTTGAAGCGATGGAACGGATTAGCCGCAGCCATCGTCAGCTGGCAGAAATGATTAATGCCAAGCCAAGCGAAGTGATTGTCGGGCATTCAACTACGATGAACGTTTATGTACTGGCCAATGCATTAAAGCCATCACTAAAGCCGGGAGACGAAATTGTCG
Organism: uncultured Gammaproteobacteria bacterium; assembly: GCA_964649525.1. Classification (GTDB taxonomy): domain Bacteria; phylum Pseudomonadota; class Gammaproteobacteria; order Arenicellales; family JAJDZL01; genus JAJDZL01. Next base: position 1,163 of record CAZYSR010000117.1, on the reverse strand, counting down.
TCACTAATCTTGATCATGAAGCAAATGTTGGTTCCTGGCGAAGATTAACCGAAAGCGGAATCGTTATCAAGGAATGGAAAATTGACCCTGAAACTGCTGATCTTGGTGGGCCGCAGGAACTCGAAAAGCTGCTGACTGACCGAACCCGTCTAGTCTGCTGCACCTGGTGTTCTAACATAACCGGAACAATTAATGACATGCAGGCGATTACTGAGCTCGCACATTCAGCGGGAGCACTGGTTTGTGCTGATGCCGTGGCTTACGCGCCACATCGTGCACTGGATTTTGAAAATTCCAATGTCGATTTTCTGCTGTTCAGTCTGTACAAACTCTATGGTCCGCACTTGGGTGTACTATGCGGAAAGCGAAATATCCTGCTTAACCTGGAGAATCAAAATCATTTTTTCTTTACACAATCTGCACTACCTCAAAAACTGCAACCAGGCGGTTATTTGCACGAAACAGCGGCGTCAATTGAAGGCATCGTGGAATACTTCGACCAGGTATTCTCGCATCATTACAAAGAGAGTGACGCTTCAATTGGTACGCGCTACGCCAAAGTATTCGAACTATTCTCTCAGCATGAGGATGAAGTAGCACGCCCATTCATGGAGTTCTTGAACTCAAAAACCAATGTGCGAATTATCGGAATTCCTGAGATCGATTACACATGTCGCGTTTCAACTATTTCATTTACGATCGAGGGACGGCGACACAGCGATATTGCAGCAAAATTGGGTGAGCAGAATATCGGCATCGGAGTTGGAGACTTTTATGCGAGGCGCTGTATCGATGCGCTCAATCTGCATCCCGAAGGTGTTGTTCGTGTCAGCATGGTTCACTATAACAGTGAACAGGAAGTGGAGCGATTGATCAAAACCTTGGATGAAGTGCTGTAAATAACCGTTGGTATCAGATCAGTAGTTCACTGCCCTTAGCTGAAGAAGTTGGAATTGCAATAGTGAATTAAATTCCTTCCCGAATCTTGCGTCGCACACTTTCTCGCCAAACAGTCAGAATTCCTGCGGCGGCGATAAACACCATTCCAGCGATTGAATTCGTTGATGGCCACGTATCAAAAAGTGTTTTACCCCAAAAGGTCGCGAAAAGAAGGTAGCTGAATTCCATCGGAGCGAGCCAACTGGCATCAGCAGTCTGGTAAG
>CAZYSR010000116.1:0-3593 GCA_964649525.1 uncultured Gammaproteobacteria bacterium | reverse complement strand
ATTCAAGTGGCTTCGTATGGAGCATCGACAGCATCTATGTGAGCTCAGCAGCGGACGGTGTTGATTTTAGATAATGAATTACTTCAACATCGCAGGCCAGTCTGCTGTGCAAACTTGCCAGTGTTTGCCGGGACTTGGAACAGCGTTGATTGTGATAAATCGTTACAGATTTTTTCTTTGTCATTTGTTTTTCGTCGTGAAGTGATTGCGATTGTGATGCATATCTCCAGTCGCCATTGAGCCAAATCTGGACTAGTCAACAAGGCTAAAATTAATCGCCTGACTGTTTATGTAATCAGCCTTTCGAAGTCACTAAACCATACTTGAAAAGCATGTCTGTAAATACTCGAATAAGACACGGTGGAAAGATTCTGGCTGACCAATTGGCTTTGCGGGAATGTGAGGCCGTTTTTTGCGTCGCGGGCGAATCATTTTTACCTGCATTGGATGGTTTGTACGATCATCCTTCAATTAACACGGTGACCTGCCGCCACGAGGGTGGTGCGGCGATTATGGCTGAAGCCTATGGCAAAATGACAGGTAAACCCAGTGTCTGCTTTGTTACTCGCGGGCCGGGTGCAACTAACGCGTCGTTGGGTGCTCACATTGCCTTACAGGATTCGACGCCCATGATACTGATGATTGGACAGGTGCAGCGTGAATTTCTGGATCGCGAGGCATTTCAGGAGGTTGATTTTCGAACGATGTATCGACCATTGGCAAAATGGGTGGCACAAGTCGAGGATGTCCGAAGAATACCTGAGTATGTCAATCGGGCCTGGCTGACAGCAATGTCGGGACGTCCGGGACCTGTGGTGTTGGTTTTCCCAGAAGATGTACTTTTTGACGAAGCTGACGTTCAAGACCTGCCGCCGGTTGATGTACCCGATGTGGTCGCTCCACCACACACAACTGCCAGTGTGATCGACTTCTTTGACGGCGCCAAACAACCGTTAGTCATCGTAGGCGGCAGCGGCTGGAATGAGAGACTTCGAGTTGGCATTGCGCAGTTCGCAGCACGAAACAATCTGCCAGTCGCTGCAGAGTTTCGATGTCAGGACTATATGGACAATGCACATGACAACTACATCGGAGACCTTGGGATCAGCACCGGACCGGAACTGGCCGAAATGGTGCGTAGCAGTGATCGGATACTTTGTATTGGTGCACGTCTGGGTGAACTGCCAACCCGAAAATATTCACTGATTGAAGCACCCATTCCCAATGCCAGGTTATTTCATGTTCACCCGGATATCGGTGAGTTAGGTAAGGTGTACAAGCCGGATGTTGCAGTCAACGCAACGTCTGCTTCTTTCTTTAACACAATTGAAGATCTGGAATTGGAGTGCTGCGGAGACTGGACCGATTGGACTCTCCGAGGTCGTGAGGCATACCTCAAGCATTCGACGCTGGTTGATGATCATCCAGCATTCACGAATGAGCAGGTCATTGACTGGTTGCAGTCGCATTTACCACCCGACACCATCGTTGCCAGCGGATCCGGCATTAGTTCTGGAGTGCTGCATCGATTTTATCGCTACGGTGCAACCTATCGTACACAGCTCGCGCCAATTGCAGGATCAATGGGTTACAGCGTACCTGCTGGAATTAGTGCGAAGTTGTGCGCACCGAATCGCAAGGTTGTCGTGGTTTGCGGAGATGGGTGCTTTATGATGACTGCCCAGGAATTAGCGACAGTTGCCCAACTCCAACTTGAGCTGCTCGTAGTCGTAATAAACAACAGTGTACTGGGTACCATCCGGAAACATCAGGAGCGGCATTACCCTAAGCGCGTGATTGCAACCGACTTACTCAATCCGGATTTCGCGAAATTTGCAGAAAGTTTTGGTGGCCTGGGTAGAACGGTTCGTTCAATTGAAGAATTTGCTGAAGCCTATCAGGAATCGACGGAATTTCGAGGAATTTCACTGATTGATGTGCAGGTTGACAAAGAACGATACATCGATTCTTTGGTCTAACTTATTCAGGCAACGAGACTTCAATTTAGGTTGATTGCTGTTGACTTCAATTTTTGACTTGAGTGGAAAATCTGCACTTATTACTGGTGCATCCAGCGGTATCGGTTCGCATTTCGCCGGAACTTTGACGCAGGCTGGTGCCAACGTTGCATTGGCGTCGCGGCGCACTGAACGTCTAAAGATCCGTGCAAGAGAACTGAAGAATCCGCACACTGAGATCAGTTGGGTTCAACTCGATGTCACCAATCGAAACAGTGTTGAAGCGGCGTTCCATGAAACAGCCAAATTATTCGGGAGAATCGATATTGTCATCAACAATGCGGGAATCGCATCACAGGGGCTGGCGCTCGAAACCACAGAGCGAACTTGGGACGATGTCATTGCCACAAACCTGAAAGGGGTGTGGCTGGTTGCACAACAGGCTGGACAGCATATGGCGGCTGACTCTAAGGGTGGCACTATAATTAATATCGCGTCAATACTCGGTCGACGGGTTATGGGCGGTGTTGCCCCCTATGCGGCTGCCAAGGCGGCTGTTGAACATCTCACCCGTGTGTTGGCATACGAATGGGCGCGCCACTCAATCCGTGTCAATGCGATCGCTCCAGGCTATATCGTTACCGACATGAACAGGGACTACCTTGAATCGCCACTAGGTGAAAAGGCGAAATTGAAAATCCCTCAAAAACGGTTCGGACGGCCAGAAGACCTGGATGGACCACTTCTTTTGCTTGCATCTGACGCATCTTCTTATATGACGGGGAGCACCATCGTTGCCGACGGTGGACATTTGCAATCTTCAATGTAATTCAGAGATTCAGAAATGGACTATACACTTGACAGTAACGTTCAAGATTACCAAAAACGCATTCGCGAATTTGTCAATACACACATCATTCCCGTTGAATCGAAGTCGGATGCGTATGATGAGGGCGAAAACATTGCGGACAAGTACTTTCTTCCATTGAGAGAGAAGGCACGAGCGGAAGGGTTATGGTGCTTGCAAATGCCGAAAGAGAGAGGTGGAGCTGGTCTTGATACGGTAGGAATGGCTGCCTGTTATGAAGAAATGGGTCGCTCTATTTTCGGTCCGGTTGTGTTCAACAGTGCCGCCCCGGACGATGGCAATATGTTTGTGCTTGAACGTGTTGGGACTCCCGCTCAGAAAGAACGCTGGTTGCAGCCAATTGTTGATGGTAAGGTGCGATCAGCACTGGCCATGACAGAGCCTGCGCCAGGTTCTGGATCAGACCCGCTCGGTATGATGCTCACTAAAGCTGAAAAGTCGGGCGATAAGTGGATCGTGCATGGGCACAAATGGTTCATTACTGGCGCTGGTGTGGCGCAGCATTTCATCTTGCTTGCTCGCACCTCAGATCATCCTCGTAAAGGTTTGACAGCGTTTATGTTCGATCGTGATGATCCGGGTTGGGAACTGGTCAGGCGAGTACCAATCATGGGGCCAGAGGAGCATGGTGGGCACTGTGAACTGAAGTTTCACGGGCTCGAAATTCCTGACGAGAACCGGTTGCTTGGAGTTGGTGATGGTATGAAAGTTGTACAGATGCGACTTGGCACAGCTCGCCTGACACATTGCATGCGATGGTTGGGTCT
>CAZYSR010000115.1:0-10919 GCA_964649525.1 uncultured Gammaproteobacteria bacterium | reverse complement strand
GATGCGACTGGTGCATTCAATGTGTCAGATGGCCACCCGCTTCGCTATCGCGATTACTTTGATCTGGTAGCGGAGGTCTGGGGATTGCCCAAGGCAGAAGAGGATGATGAGAATGTTTCTCGCAATCCAATCAGCCCGACCATGGGATCGTATCTGCGCGAATCCAGAAAAATTGTCAATCGAAAATTGCTTGAGAGTTTTTCAATTGAGTTGCAGTATCCACATCCACGGCTGGGATTGATAGCCTGTCTGGAAGCGAATTGAATGCGGGGTAAGCCTTTCGCCAAATTGGTGGACTGTTATTTTGGTAAGCTTGCCAGTTCTGGATTTGCTGTACAGGGTGACTACGACTTGGTCAACGGAATGACTCACTAACTTTGATTGCAACCTCTTGTCCAGAGGCGAAGGCACCAGCAACAGTCGCCCACATTGAAGAATGACACGCCTCACCAGAGAAGAAAATCCTTTCACCAATTGGCTCTTTTAGAGTTGCTCTCATTTGAAATGCGCCGGGTTCTGCACTTGCATAGGATCCGAGTGTATATGGATGCTCCAGCCAGGCTGACGTTGTACCTTTGATGAAGTTCTTTCTGATTGAACTACCAAATATCTCAACCATTTCACCTAGAGCATAATCGACGCATGCTTTCTCACCACGGGGAATGAGTTCTCGTGCGAGATTGCCGCCGATATCACAGAATGTCAGACCTGAATTACAGATGTTGGACAGTGCGCCAAATCCTTCTTGAGTGCTATCGGGCATGCGGATGATGTATCTATCAGGTTGTCTAAGGCGACTGTCTTCGTTGAATTGGAGAACGATATGTTCATAACAACCCATCGAAACTGCATTGAATGCTTCCTGTTTGGCGATTGGCAGATTGGGTAAAAACTGAATTCCGCCACCAGATAAGACACCTGTGGACACGGTGACAATTGCTGCACGGGCTCCAATGGTGCCTTGATTCGTTTTGACTTTCACACCATCTCCCGACCAGTCAATCGCATTGACTTCAGTCTTGAGCGAAACTGGCAGCGTTGCTCCATAGTGCGCAACTATCGTTCCAAATCCTTGCCGACAAAACCAGTCTGCTGAATCAACAAGCGGTCCAGAATATTCGAAAACAGAGAACTCGTGAATTTCCTTCCCCATAATCCACGGACCATAAATGAAATCGGAGACGCGTTCGGAGGACAGCGAAGCTGTCGCATCGGCTACTGAAACATCGTGATTGCTATCTATTGCCTGTTGAATGGCAGACCAATATTCGTCGTGGGATTGTTGAATCGTCGACAACCCATTCGGTTGCCTCTGATTTTGTTTATAGAGGTTGAAGTTCTTATCGTCTGGGTAAAGATCAAATCCATTGTCCTTACCATACGCAAGAAAAAAGTTCCTGTCTCCATAGTGCAGCCAGTGCGCGCCAACGTCATATGGAACGCCAAATGTTTCCAGATCCGTCCAGCAGCGACCACCAATACGTTCAGCAGCTTCGACTACGATGATATCCAGACCCTTTCCAATCAAGGTGTAGGCAGCAGAAATGCCCGTTGCGCCAGCGCCAACTATGACAACATCAGTGTGACTGTCCAAGCGTAGTACTCAGTAACTGAAGGGATGAAAGAGACGCTGTTGCCAGACTTGCTGCCGATTCAAATTTAAACGTTGGTAGCAGTCTGGTTTTTTACTTTAGACACAGCTTTATCCAGTGCGTCTTGATTTGCCAAATAGAAGTGTTCAATGGGCTTCAAATCATCGTCCAGTCGGTAAACGAGCGGAATGCCAGTTGGGATATTTAACGAAGTAATGTCCTCATCAGACACGTCATCCAGATACTTGACGAGGGCTCTCAGGCTATTGCCGTGAGCAACGATAAAAACCCGCTTGCCGCTGAGAATCAAAGGTCGCACCGATGACTCCCAATAGTGAACCACTCGTTTAAACGTGTCTGCCAGGGATTCGGTTGCTGGAAGTTTCTCCAGTGACTGATACTTGGGGTCTGCTCGTAAGCGTTCCTGATCCGGTAATTCCATCTCGGGTGGCCGAACCGCGTATCCGCGTCGCCAGCGATGAATCTGTTCTTCTCCGTGTAGCTGCGTCATTTCGCTCTTGTTCAGACCCTGAAGTGCACCATAGTGTCGTTCATTGAGATGCCAGTGTTTTTCAACTGGAATCCATACCTGGTCAAGTTCGTGCAAGGCAATCCATAAAGTATGAATGGATCTTTTAAGTAAAGAAGTCAGCGCAATATCAAATTGATATCCGCCTTCAGCCAGTGCTTTACCAGCTGATCGTGCTTCCTCAATACCAAGTTGAGAAAGATCGACGTCTACCCAGCCAGTGAAGCGGTTTTCCAGATTCCACTGACTTTGTCCGTGTCGCAGAAGTACGAGTCTATGAGACATCGGTCTCCACTAAATGCATGAGTTTTTCAACGAGATTACGTAACGCTTTTCCCCTGTGGCTGATTTCATTCTTCTCTTCGGGAGGCAACTCTGCCAGTGTACACTGCCTGTCCTGCAACCAAACCACCGGGTCATAACCAAATCCAAAAGTGCCTTGTACCTTGTGATGAATCACACCATCCAATGTACCTTGGGCAATGACAGGGGCGGGGTCGAATTCATGCCGAAGGTACACCATGGTGCAGCGAAACCGACAACTGCGGTCCGTTCCCTCGACTCCCTCCAGTTTGCCCAGTAGTTTCTTGATGTTCTTTTCGTCGTTTGCATCCGGCCCAGAATACCGAGAAGAAATCACCCCGGGCTCGCCACCAAGAACATCCACCTCCAATCCTGAATCATCAGCGATGGCAGGCAGTCCACAGTTTGCAGTCGCATGACGGGCTTTAATCAGGGCATTTTCAATGAAAGTTGGTTTGTCTTCGACTGCAGAGCCGATGTTGAATTCCGATTGGGCAATGATTTCAATTGATGAGGTCGCCAGCATTCGGCTAATTTCATCAATCTTGCCAGGGTTGTCACTGGCGAGGACAATTCTCTTTTTCACGCTGAGAGTGCCTGCTTTTGCAGTTCGGTGAGTTGCAAAACGCCAGACTGGGCGACATTGGCCATTTCATTCAATTGATCCAGCGTAAAGACTTTTCTTTCTGCAGTCCCCTGAACTTCGACGATCTCTCCATGGTCTGTCATCACAAAATTCATATCTGTCTGGGCGAATTGATCTTCGCTGTAATCGATATCCAGACAGATTGCATCATCGACAATTCCAACTGATACTGCCGCAACCTGGCAAAGCACAGGGTTGTTTGCAATTTCACCTTGTTCAATTAGTTGGTTAATAGCGTCGACAAGTGCAACATAGCCACCAGTGATCGAAGCGCAGCGAGTACCTCCGTCCGCCTGCAATACATCGCAGTCAATCGTAATGGTCCGCTCTCCCAACTGATCGAGTGCAACGCAGGAACGGAGACTTCTGCCAATCAGTCGTTGAATTTCGAGTGTGCGGCCACCTTGTCGGCCGCGGGCCGCTTCACGAGAGCTTCGAATCTGAGTTGAACCGGGCAACATACTATATTCACCCGTAATCCAACCTTGGTTTTTTCCCCGAAGATGAAAGGGAACGCGGTCATCAGAACTGGCTGTGCACAATACGATAGTATCGCCAGCTTCCATCAACACTGACCCCAGCGCGTTCTTAGTGTAGTTTCGAGTAATGCGAGCGGGACGCATTTCGTCCTGACTTCGGCCGTTAGTACGTGTCATATTTCAAAATGAATCATTGATGTTGGAATATTTCGGTGAAACTGGTGGCTGTGAATCTAAATTGTTTCGAACACTTCGCCCAAATTGAACTTCTTCAGTCATTCGCAGGCTCAATTGCTACAACATTACCACAATACTGCACCGGTTGAAATTCAATAGACAGTCTTGTGAAGAATTTCCTGCACTATTTTATTGGTTGATCATTCTTATGGACGATAAACCCATACAAAGCATGAAAATTTCTGAAGTTTTGCACTGCTTTCACGATGGAGGATGTAAATGAACCATTTGTGTATTGACATAACTCACAATCCCAACAGTAACGGTCAATACACATATCACTTTAGATAACTCGATTACTGTTAACAGGCTACTAAACGGACAGTTGATATAAAAGCAAAGACAATTTCGATGGCGGACAGGTTCAGGCGCGTTCATTAATTCACAATTTGACTTGCAAATGAGCCTGTCGCTGTGAGAATTCAAATTCGAATGGTATCGGTATAAAATCGTACATATTTTGGTAAGTAGTTCCACACTGATTGAATTTTAATCAGTTAAGTTCGTAGTCCTGCCTGTTGGTGAAAGTCCATTGGTGTGATGCATAGTACGATCACATACCAATTTCGTTATTTCAGAGAATTGATCACAAAATTAATCTGATATTCCAACTAATTTTTGGAGGTAATCATGACGGATCGAAGAAGTGCACTCAAGGTGATCGGCGGAGTCCCGCTAGCTGTTGCAACAGTTGGAAAAGTTTCCGTCAGTTCTGCAAGTCAGGACAATGTTTCGGTTGAAACATGGACATCAGATGAACCACTGACTGGCTACTTTCTGGAGCCGGAGACTGAACCTGCCGGTGCTGTTCTGCTGATTCACGAATGGTGGGGCCTGAATGACCAAATCCGAAGTGTTGTTCCCAAATTTGCCGAAGCCGGATTTTTGTCGCTTGCCGTTGATTTGTATCAAAAGCAAGTTGCTGAATCGCCAGACAAGGCTCGACAACTAATGCAGAATGTGCAACCGGATGCGGCGACAGATGCTCTCGTGACTTGGATCGACTGGCTGCGAAACCATCCCAAATCGAATGGAAAGGTAGGTACCGTTGGTTGGTGTTTTGGCGGTGGCTGGTCGTTGAACGCGTCTCTGGCAACCCCTGTTGATGCGACAGTAATTTATTATGGTCGCTGCGAAAAGAGCGCTGAGGAGGTGAGTAGCTTGCAAGGTCCAGTGATGGGGCACTTTGCGACTGCCGACCAATTTATCAATCGGGATATGGTTTCAGTCTTCGAGAAGTCTATGGATGCGGCTGGCAAAACCTACACCAATTACTGGTATGAGGCCGATCACGGGTTTGCAAATCCAACCACTGCCCGGCATGATGCTGAAGATGCTATGTTAGCTTGGTCGCGAACTTTAGATTTTTTCAACAAACACCTTACATAGAATTCTTAAGTTTTTGAAGATTGTGATATGCGAACTGGAATCAAGGACATCGTCTGGAAACCGGAAAAATTATTATCATCAATTTCTCAGCTTCGCGAATTGCCGGAGCAACTCTCCAAGGAAATTGTTGGCCAGTCGGCACTGATTGATCGATTATTCATCGCTCTTCTGTGCGGTGGTCACCTATTGCTTGAGGGTTTTCCAGGGCTCGCCAAAACCCGTTCAGTCAAAGCCCTGGCAAACCTGATTGCTGGCGAATTTCATCGTATTCAGTTTACACCCGATCTGTTACCGGCAGATCTCACCGGAACTGAGGTCTATCGTCCGGAATTGGGGACCTTCGAATTCAGACCAGGGCCACTGTTTCACGAAATTATTCTTGCTGATGAAATAAATCGGGCCCCGGCCAAGGTTCAGTCGGCGCTTCTTGAAGCGATGGAAGAGCGCCAGATTACAGTAGGCAGCAAAACCTATCAACTCCCAAAGCTGTTTATGGTGATGGCGACCCAAAACCCGATCGAACATGAAGGTACGTACCCGCTTCCTGAGGCCCAAAGAGATCGATTTCTGATGCATGTCCGTGTAGCGTACCCCGAAAAATCACAGGAGCACGAGATACTGAAAATGGTGCGAGCTGAAGCAACTGATGAGGCATTGGACTCGAAGTCTGAAGACACACAGATTACCTATGACACCATCGCGGCAGCACGTAGGGAAATGTTTTCCATCCACATGGCACCAACAGTTGAGCAATACATCATTGAACTGGTTGATGCGTCACGAAACGCTCATCGATATTCATCAGAACTGGACAGTTGGATTGCGGTAGGTGCCAGCCCACGCGGCACGATTGCGCTTGATGTGTGTGCCCGTGCCCGAGCCTGGATAGAAGGACGGGACTATGTTTCACCGGAAGACGTTCAGCAGGTTGCATTCGATACATTGCGTCACCGAATACTTTTAACCTATGAGGCCGACGCAGACGGTGTTGACGTTGATGAGGTAATTCGTGAACTCATCTCAGTCGTCGCTATTCCTTAGTTTAGAAAAACAATAATGTTGCGTGGCACATACGTAACGACTCAGGACCTGGTACGCCTGCGTGGGCGTACTCAAGGATTGATATTGCCTGTTAACCCTGCAGTCTATCGGACTGGCGGTTTTCGATCAAAGATACTGGGACGTGGAATGGAGTATGAAAAATCCCGTAAATACGAAGCGGGAGACGACGTAAGAATGATTGATTGGCGTGTCACAGCACGTACTGGAACTGCACACACCAAAGTTTTTCAGGAAGATCGTCAAAAGGCAGTGTATCTCATTGTTGACTTGACATCGACGATGAGATTCGGAACCCAGGTAGCTTTCAAATCTGTTGTTGCAGCTGAAGCAGCGGCACTGCTTGCCTGGGTGGCCCATTCGCAGGGTGATCTGATCAGTATCGTTGGTGTGACCGATCATGGTGTCAGGTATGGAAAACTGGCATCCAGTTCAGATTCGCTCATGAAACAATTGAATATGTTGGCCAAGTCGAGCCAAACTCCGCCTGCGGATATTGATTCACCCTTGTCTTTTACAGAAGCTCTTTCAGTTGTAGTTCGTAAAGTCCGTACTGGTGATCTAGCTGTGATATTTAGTGACTTAGCGAACCTTACAGACATCAGCAGTAAGGCTCTGGAGTATTTGAGTCGGCGGCAGTCGCTGATCGTTTGTTGGGTCCAGGATCCCATTGAGCAAAAATCTTTACCTATTGGACAATATCCAGTTACGAATGGATTTCAATATACAACGCTGCATCTATCCTCAACCAGTCGTCGAAAGAAACTTCAATCGCTGCTTGATCGACGCAACCAGGCGATTCAGGACACGCTAAAGCGGCTTGGTTCCACAAATGTGCAGATGAAATGCGGAGATGAAATTGTCAAGGTACTGCATCGAACATTTCATCGCTCAGCGAATCCCAATGGTCGCAATGGCTTATCCCCACCCGTTGGTTTTTCCAGACCTGCTGCGAGGGCATCTGCGACAACCCGTGGTTAACTGACTATGGAAATCGACCCGCTCTCTGAACTTCGCGATGTAATTTATCCTGTTGATCCCGGATTCTGGCCACCCGCAATCGGATGGTGGATTGTGCTGGTTCTCGTCATTCTCTGTTTGATTGGAGCGATGTTCCTCTTCCGCTCAATTTACCTGCGACTGGTAGAAACGTCTTTTGTTAAGGAAGTTGATGCGCTAACTCAATTGCAACCGCGGGAGGCAATCGTTGAGTTATCCATCCTGATGCGCCGCATAGCAATAACAAGATTTCCACGGGACTCTGTTGCCGGTTTGAGTGGTGAGGACTGGCTGCAATTTCTCGATCAAAGTGGTAAAACAGATCAGTTTACGACTGGACCGGGCCGCGCATTGGTGAGTGCGCCTTATTCAAATCTAACACCGGATAATCTCGAACCACTATTCAAAATCTGTCGGGACTGGGCTAAGTCTGTCACCGCTTAGGGTCTGGTAATGTTCAAATTTCAGTGGCTTTTTGTTTTTCTTGCCTTACCGCTGCCGTATTTGATTCATAGATATTTGCCCAAACGCGAATCTAGACCACCATCCCTCAAGGTGCCCTTTTTTCGAGAGGTAAACGACCGAGGGTTTGCGGTCAGTGCGCCATCTAAAACTATGGTCAGTCTAGCCGCTCTCGTTTGGTTTGCGCTCATCTGTGCGGTTGCCCGACCTTTATGGATTGAGGAGAATGTACAGGTTCCAGTGACTGGTCGAGATCTCCTTATTGCTCTTGATATTTCGGGAAGCATGCAGCAACAGGACTTTTCCGCGGGAAAGCGCTCACGATTCAGTGCGGTGCAGGAAATTGCCAGCGAATTTGTTGCAAGAAGGGCAGGTGATCGCGTTGGCCTAATTTTGTTCGGTAGTCAGCCATACCTCTATACCCCTTTGACTTTTGATTTGGAGTCTGTGGTGGAGTTTTTAAGCCATGCCAGGGTAGGCTTTGCTGGGCAGCAGACTGCAATTGGCGACACCATCGGGCTGGCTGTGAAGGTATTGCGGGAACGATCTGCTGAGAACAGAATACTGATTCTGTTAACAGACGGTGACAACTCTGCCGGAGAAATCGAACCATTGGAGGGCATGCAACTTGCAGTCGAACACGGAGTCAGAATATTTGTGATCGGAATAGGAATTGACCACACCAGTTCTGCGACTTCAAATCGCAGACGTACAAACGAGTTGCCGAAAATTGCACAAACCACCGGGGGCGTTTATTTTCATGCGTCCGATGCAAAAGCGCTGGAGGAGATCTACACAGCAATTGACGAGTTTGAACCAATTGAGGTAGATTCACATTCGCGTCTTCTGGTTAAGGAACTCTACCCATGGCCGTTAGCTCTCGCGATGGTTCTGACGGCGTTGATATTTACGCAACATACATTTTCAGGGGTACTGTTGCGCCTTATCAACATTAGAAAGAGGGCTGCAGATGCCCTTTGAGTTTATTTTCTTAAGACCGTGGTGGCTACTGCTCATTCCAGTGGGTTTTGTTCTGGCATTTGCAGTCACTCGCAGACATCGCAGCAGTTGGAGACGAATTTGCGACGGCGAGCTTTTTTCTGAGTTAACCCTGATTAGTGATCGTGTTTCTGAACGAACGGTGGGAATTTCGATTGTTGTTGGGTGGTTTCTTGCAGTGATTGCGTTAGCGGGTCCTGCTTGGGATCGAGACCAGAACGCACTGTATCAGAGTGTGGACGCTATGGTCGTCGTGTTTGATCTTTCACGTTCCATGAATTCAACAGACCTCCTGCCATCTAGGCTGGAGCGAGCGCGTTATAAAGCTTTGGAAGTTATTGAGGCACAGCAAGATAAGTCCGTGGGCCTTGTAGCGTTTGCTGGAGACGCATTCGACGTCACACCCATTTCTGACGATATAGGAACTGTGTCTCACTTACTCCACTCCCTGCAAATTCAAATGATGCCGGTGCAGGGGAGTCTGGCTAGTACTGGACTATACCGCGCACACAAGTTGCTGAATAATTCTGGATATAAGAGAGGTGCAGTCGTACTCTTGACCGACGGGGTTGATGAGGATGCATTTTCAGCCGCCAAAAGCCTGAGAGATGACGGATTTCGATTATCAGTGATTGCGGTAGGAACTGCGGCAGGTGCGCCCATTAGTGTTGATAGTGGAGATTTTCTGAAAGATCGAGATGGTAAATTTGTTGTGGCTCAAGTTGACTTTGGTACTCTGGTTAAATTGGCAAATCAAGGTGGTGGCCTTTTCTCGCTCGTTTCTGAACCCTTCACGGAATCGATGCTTCATAAAATTGATTTTGGAGGTGATTCAGTCGAACTGACGGCTAATGATGACTCGAGTGTCGGTTGGAATGATCGAGGTCCTTGGATACTGTTAGGCTTACTCCCATTGGCTGCACTGATTTTCAGACGCGGATGGATTCTGTCAATTCTTATACTTTTGCCTGTTACGTCTCAGGATGCTTATGCGTTCAAGTGGGAGGATTTGTGGCTTCGATCGGATCAGCAAGCTGCAGCTGCGGTTCGAAAGGAAGACTTTGGTAATTACTGGCTCGCTAAACATCCCGAGTGGAATGGAATAGCACTCTATCGTCAAAACAAATTTGAAGAGGCTACCGCGGAATTTAGTAAATCCAGTGATAAAGTTGCGAATTTCAACACTGGAAACGCCAAAGCCAAAGACGGTGATCTACAAGGTGCAATTGAAAATTACGAGGCTGCTATTGAAATTGATCCTGATTTCGAAGACGCTCAGTTTAATCTCGACCTCGTAAGAAAGCTGCTGCGGGAACAACAGCGTCGACAGCGTAGTCGGCAAGATGATTCGAGAGAGAGCCAGGAAAGTAATGCTCAAGATAACGAAGCATCGAGTGACCGGCTTGAAAGTTCGTCGCCAAACAGTGGCCAGGGAGAAAATGAGGATCTGGAACGCCGCCGTGACGAACCGAGAGATGAAGAAAATCAGTTGGCATCCATGGAAGATAGCGTCGAAAGAGAACAAGACCAGTTAATGGAGCAGTGGCTTCAGCAAATTCAGGATGATCCCACGGGATTGCTGCGTCGGAGGTTCTATTATGAGTATCAGGAACGAGAACGCGCTGAGCGACCCTCGGTAGCATGGTGACAAGAATCGTATGAAGTGTTTAAGAAGCAAACTGGGCATTAGTTTTGCAGTATTGATGGGACTTTTGCATTCAGTTCCACTGGCTAACGCAGTTGAGGTATCTGCTTCCGTTGATCGTAATCCAATTTATCTGGATGAGTCGGTCACACTCGTCGTGACAGCTGAGGACGAATCGGCCAATATTCCTACCCCTGACTTTGAACCGCTACGAACGGACTTTGAAATTTTGCGCCAGTCTACTCAAACCAATATCAATGTTGTTAACGGTGTGCCTAATGTTGTTCAGAGTTGGGTGATTGAAATTCAACCAAAGCGGCTGGGAGTAATAGAAATACCTGCTCTCATGATTGCCGGTGCACAGACTCAGTCAATTCAATTGGAAGTGCAAAAATATGTGAGCAATGTTGCGACTGAAGGGGCTGAGATTTTTCTGGAGGTTGATGTCACATCAAACAACCCGTACGTTCAATCACAGTTGAACTTTACGTCGCGGCTGTATTACTCGATTCCAATAGTGAATGGAACTTTGTCCGACCCTCAAATTCCGTTTGCGACGGTAGAGGGTTCTGCTAAGGAG
>CAZYSR010000114.1:0-1626 GCA_964649525.1 uncultured Gammaproteobacteria bacterium | reverse complement strand
CATAACAGGTTGGTAAATTCATGAGCAATCAGCAAAAGGGATCGTTGCTTCAGGAACCGTTTTTGAATGAGCTTCGAAAACAGAACACGAAGGTGTCAATTTACTTAGTAAACGGAATCAAACTCCAAGGCCATATTGAATCTTTTGATCGATTTGTCATTCAATTGAGAGCGGGTGTGACACAAATTGTATATAAGCACGCGATTTCGACAATTGTTCCCGATTCATCATTTCGGTTTTCATCTGAGTGATCCCATAGTGAGACGGCTTTAAAAGTGAGCGCAGGAGGGATCGTCTGAGCCCCACACCCGGGGGAAATTTACGCATAGCGCTTTTCGGTTTTGAAATCGGATTGCAATCAACGACACGGCGATTCAAATTGCAATAATTCGGCCAATGTGCCCAAGGTCATCTTCGACTACCCTAGACTTTCGATAAGCGTGTCTCTGCTTTGTGGCGATTTGAGCAGTTCTTAGAAAGGCCAAGAGTCTCAGAGAAATCAACAGA
Organism: uncultured Gammaproteobacteria bacterium; assembly: GCA_964649525.1. GTDB lineage: Bacteria > Pseudomonadota > Gammaproteobacteria > Arenicellales > JAJDZL01 > JAJDZL01. The sequence goes on along the minus strand of CAZYSR010000114.1, from coordinate 1,119 downwards.
ATTTGATTTGACTGAATTTTCCGGAGTAATTGAAAACTTCAGTCTATAAGTTGGTACGTCGAACCAAAGATTCAACATTTTCGAAAGCGTTGCTGAATAAGATGGTGACGGGCGAGCGGGTATCCCATTCAGCTTAGTGCGTCAAGTCAATCAAGCAGTTCTGAAATCGCCTGATCGAGGTATCGTTCAAATTCAGGTACGCATCCTGGGGAAGGCACCAGATGGCCCCAGGGGGATTCATATATTCGAAGCTCCCCGTTCCGAATATGCTTGATTTCAAATTGATTGTCTTCGGGACGAAAATAAAGATCGTTGTCGCAGACGATGACAATGGTTTGCGCCTGAATCGCGTTTAACGCGGCCACAAAGTCTCCGCTGTAGGCTGGCTGTGCACTGATATCACCGAGCTGCCAGGTTTTCAGTTTACAGAGTAAATCGTTTGCATCCCAGTCAAGATGATCTCTTTCCCAGTCCTGCAGCAGTTCTTCAACTGAATTAAAACCCAACTGCCGATACTTTTGTTCTCTATAGAAAGTCTGTGAGTACGCCCAACCAGCGTAAACGCGACCAAATGCTTTGAGACCTTTGGTGGGTTGAATTTGGTAGTTGCCATTGTTGTAGGCTGAATCAGCAGTCAATGCAGCCTTAACTCCTTCCAAAAACACGATGTTGTGCTCTGAGGTTTTGGCTGATGCGCAAAAAGGCAAAATTGCCCTGACAAAATCTGGGTACTGGGCACCCCACTGAAAGGACTGACAACCTGCCATTGACCAGCCGGTGACCAGTGCAATTTGTCGAACGCCGAGTTTTTCGGTCAGCAATCGATATTGGGCTCTGATGTTGTCAAATAGAGTAATTTGAGGAAAGTCTGCTCCGTGCTGAGGATTCTGCGAATTACTGGGTGATGACGAAATTCCGTTACCAAACATGTTGACCGAAACGACAAAGTGCCTGGCTGGATCAATTGCACGACCTGACCCAAAGAAGCCTTCATTCCGCATGTGACTTCCAGTGTAAAAGGTTGGAAGCACCACGACATTGCTTCCCTCCTGATTTAGTTCACCGTAAGTTTTGTAAGCGAGTTTTCCGTCTATCAGGTTAGTGCCCGATTGAAGTTCA
>CAZYSR010000113.1:0-3662 GCA_964649525.1 uncultured Gammaproteobacteria bacterium | reverse complement strand
GTTGGGCGGCAAACGCTGGGCCAAGCTTCATAAACTCATTTACATTTTGTCTATTCTTGGCGTTCTTCATTTTTACCTTCAGGTTAAAGCAGACATCACCGAACCTGTAATCTATGCAGCAATTCTAGCTGTTCTGCTTGGTTACCGAGTTTGGAAAAGCCGACAGCCAGTCACCAGAAAGCCCGCCAAAAGTTGACTGGTCCTTCCTTAGTTGTGAAGTCAGAGGCATGCAAACTTCTGAATATGAACAATCAGAATGTTTCAACTTTCTACCTATTGTTATTTTTATTCAATGATTTATAAATTTCATCTAAGCCTAATTCTCTAGCATTCATTTTTACTTACCTGTAATCAATTCAAGTGATGGTCAGAGCCGTTTAGACAGCTTTCTTCTCCATTACACGGGGACAGGCAACTACCGACCAAATTGTCTTTGAAGCATGTTTGACAGGATAGTCTGTAGTCGGTTAGATGCGAAGCTTTATCATCTCATCATCACCCGCCCCATTCTGATTAAACAAAGATTGGCAACATTGATTGTTGCTCTTGAATTTTCCATTGCGAGTGTTATCTTTCGAATTGGAGTAGTACAATTCTGATCTTTTGACAGAAACAAGAAAATCACAAAATTAACAGATACTGCAGTTCAAAAAGACTGTCCTGCGGATTAATCCAACCGGCTTGCTTAGAGACACGGAACAGTTTCGAATTAGACGCTCCTCTCTTTGTCTGATTGAAATCAGGTTCCACTTGCCGATTCAACTGAAAATTTATACATCAGGAATAATTGCCACTAATGGCGTCAGACGACTTTCACATCATCGATTCTGTCGAAGAAAACGAAAAACAGCGTGATGTCTGGAAAACACTGAAGACATTCGTTGAATATCTTTGGGAATTCCGCCTGCGAATTCTGATCGCACTGGGTTTTCTGATATTGGCCAAAGTTGCCAACGTCAATGTTCCAATAATGCTCAAACTGATTGTCGACTGGTTTGATACGTCAACAGGAGCAGAAGTCATTGTCACCGTCCCAGTCTTTTTGGTTGTGACTTACGGACTATTAGGACTGACCCGTACCCTGTTTGAAGAATTGCGCAATGCGCTATTTTCTAGAGCCTCACAACGTGCGGTTCGAAATGTCGCACTAAAGGTATTCAGACATCTTCACCGACTGTCACATTCGTTTCACCAAGATCGAGAAACAGGTGGCGTATCCAGGGATATTGAAAGAGGCACGAGAGGCGTCAATACTCTTTTGTGGTACATCGTGTTCAGCATATTACCGACACTGTTCGAAATCACACTGATCTGCGTCATCCTCGCCATTAATTTCGATTTCATTTTCGTAGTCATCACTCTTTTGACTGTTATTTCATATGGCTTGTTCACTTACTTTGTAACTGCCTGGCGTACAAAGTTCAGAGTAAGAATGAATGCCGCAGAGTCACGTGCAAACTCTTCTAGCGTAGACGCTCTGTTGAATTACGAAACAGTCAAATACTTTGGAAATGAAGACCACGAATCCGACCGCTTTGACTATCACATGCGGGAATGGGAAAAACAGTCGATCATTAGTGAACAGACTCTTGCGCTGTTAAACATTGGTCAGGGCACCATCATCGCTATAGGCATAATCATCATTTTGTACCTGGCTGCAGAAGGGGTTGTTGTGGGAGACTTAACCATTGGCGATTTCATCATGCTTAATGGCTTTCTTCTGCAGATTTATCTGCCACTGAACTTTCTCGGAACGGTTTTTCGGGAAATCAATCATGCATTAACTGATATGAACCGAATGTTTAAACTGCTGGATGTCGACGACATAATTCCAGAAAAAGAAGATGCACCAACACTTGCAATTTCTGGCGCTCAAATTCGATTCGACAACGTAACATTCGGTTACACCAAAAAGCGCACAATTTTGAAAAATGTCAGTTTCGAGATTCCATCCGGAAAAACTGTCGCAGTTGTCGGTAAAAGTGGTTCTGGAAAATCGACTCTGGTCCGCCTGCTTTTTCGCTTTTACGATGTTAATGAAGGGCAAATTTCAATAGACGGTCAAGATATCAGAGATGTAAGCCTGGATTCACTTCACGGCTCTATCGGCGTCGTACCGCAGGACACTGTGCTATTCAATGACTCAATTGAATACAACATCTGCTATGGACGTCCGGGATGTGTCGATGCGGAATTCAAAGCGGCTGTCGAACAAGCCAACTTGTACGAATTTGTCGAATCACTGCCTGACAAATATGACACCGTGGTTGGTGAGAGAGGTCTGAAACTTTCCGGTGGTGAAAAACAACGCGTATCAATTGCGCGCACGATTCTTAAGGACCCGTCAATTCTGATACTAGATGAAGCAACATCGTCGCTCGACTCCAAATCTGAGCAGTACATACAAAATGCATTGGATTTGGTCGCTGAGAATCGTACCACATTGATGATCGCCCATCGACTGTCCACAATCGCAGATGCTGACCGCATCATAGTTCTTGATAATGGCGAAATTTTAGAAGAAGGCACACATGCCGAACTGCTCAGGAAAAATGGAGTCTTCGCGGAGATGTGGTGGCTACAACATGTTGAAGAAACGGATGCCAAACTTGCTGAAATGGCAGCAACACCAACCCCGCTACCATCGTGAGTATATCAGCGGTCATTCTGGACTTGGATGGGGTTCTAATTGATACAGAATCGGTTGCTCGCCGCGCTTGGTTTCAAGCAGCAGTTGAGTGTGGATTTCAGTTTTCAGATGAACTCTATGCGAAGGTTGTTGGACGACCTGTAGCGAGTTGTCGGCAAATTTTCCAGACTGTATTGCCTGATGGAATCAGTTTCGAGCATTTTTTGAAATGCTCTGATTATCTGTATCACTCTGAAATGGAGCGGAATGGTGTGGCAATGATGGATGGCATTCCAGAACTGCTGGACTGGATTGAGCAAATTGATCTCGATAAATCAATTGCCACCTCATCTGAACGGGAGGCTGCAGAAAAGAAACTCGAACTAGCTGGGCTATCTGGCAGAATCGAAATCATGGTCACTTCAGATGAAGTCAAACACGGTAAGCCAGCACCAGATTTATTTTTCCGTGCAGCCGAATTGATGAATCATTCACCCAAAGACTGTGCAGTAATCGATGATGCGGAGGCTGGGATTGTCGGGGCAGCAAAGGCAGGCGCCATTCCAATCATGGTGCCAACAGTAACTGAAACCTCAGCCAATGTCCAGAGATTAGCGACTACCATTGTCGATACTGTACCTCAAGCCCACTCATTCCTGAAATCACTGTACGCAATCTAAATGCCTAAGTCATTTAGCTGCAGTTTCTGCCGACTGCCACAGTTTAGACATGTTTCACAACTTTCTGGCTTGAGTAGATGCTTGTGAGGATAATGGTTGCTCAGGTTTGAACATGAACGAAAGCCTGACAGCAATTTCCTTGAATCCTTCTGCAAGTGCTATCGATTGAGTTAAATTTGGCAGGCTGAAGTTGTCAGCCTGCCAAACCTCTAGGAGATGGTAGGAGGATTTAAAGGCATATAAATTTTCCTGATATACATCCGTTTATTCAGGAATTAGGCAGCCTTAACGACCTGAAAGTTAACACCCAGCGCTTTTGCAACGCCAAGTGCATACTCAGGATGCGCTTTTTG
>CAZYSR010000112.1:0-3071 GCA_964649525.1 uncultured Gammaproteobacteria bacterium | reverse complement strand
CAACAGGAATCATAGAATTTCTAAGCCCATGCCGCCGAACAACCTGGGATTCCGATAAACCCTTGGCGTAGGCGGTGGTGATGTAGTCCTGTTGAAGAGTCTCGTACATTGAACTTCGAACGTAGCGAGTGACGCCTCCGATACTGACCATTGATAACGTGATTACTGGCAATATGAGTGCCTGTGCTTTTTGAAAAAATCCGACTTCACCGAGAGGAGTAGCATTCGCTGGCAACCACCCCAGTATGACTGAGAACAGCAATATCAACATTAGTGCGAGCCAGAAGGAGGGAATCGAAATACCTGCAAAGCAGAGGAAATTGATTGAATAATCAGTCGGAGTATGGATGCGGCGGGCAGCTAACATCCCCGTTGGAATAGCAAGCAAGACAGAGACCAAAAAGGCAATACTCATCAATACCAAGGTTCTTTCCAATGCACCCCACAGTACTTCTAGAACCGGTTTGGCGTATAGGCGGCTGTAACCAAAGTCACCCTGTAGTGCAGCGACCAGCCAGTTCAGGTAACGATAAAGAAGGGGCTGATCCAGTCCGTAGAGAGCCTTGAGGCGGGCTGCGTCCTCGGAGGTGAGATTGGGGTCTGCACTGATGAGTAAGTCGACTGGATCGCCAGGCATGAGACCGAGCAGCATATAGCAGATGAACGACATCAAGAAGATGACAGTCAGCATCTGGTACAGTCTGGAAAGGAGAAATGAGTACACCGGATAAACGGAGTGTTGACTAACTGGGAGAGTAGTTCGACATCAGTCGCAGATTATCGTATTTAGGCCTCCTCAATATCCGAAAAGTTGTAGTGTGCTGTGGCGACAGAATTGAAAGTTACCACGTAAAAGCCCGATCCAGTCCAGCCATCTTTACACCGGTAAAAGCAGACGCCTCAAATGAAAGTGCGCGTAAATCTTCTACTTCCAGATTGTGCACTGATGATTTTCCACAGGCTTTCGCCAACATTGTTACTTCCATGGCGATTGCGGTCAGGAAGCGGTAAACCCGCTCTGCACCAGCAGCAATATTGACTCGCTTTTCGAGTTCTTTGTTCTGGGTGGTAATCCCAACCGGACACATGCCTGTATGGCAGTGATGGCAGGCACCGGGTGATGTACCGAGTGCATGGTAGTCTTTTTCATAGCGTGGTGAATTGCATCCGAGTGCAATCATAGCGGCATTGCCGATCATCACTGCATCGGCACCCAATGCAAGACATTTGGCGACATCAACACCAGTTCTTATTCCACCCGACACAACCAAAGAAACCTTGTCACTCATACCGCAGTCTTCAAGTGCTTGGCGCGCCGGCCGAATCGAGGAAAGACAGGGAATGCCAGTGTGATTGAGCAACAGTTCCGGTGACGCCCCAGTACCGCCTTCTGCTCCGTCCAAAACGACGATATCGGCACCTGCTTTTGCAGCAATTGCAACATCGAATCGAGGTCTGGTGGCTCCCATCTTTACCAAAATTGGAACTTTATAGTTGGTCGCAATTCGCAGTTCTTCAATCTTGACAGCCATGTCATCTGCACCTAGAAAATCCGGATGGCGAACTGTTGAGCGTTGATCAACGCCTGCTGGAAGACTGCGCATTTTGGAGACCCGTTCAACGACTTTCATACCCAGCAGTAATCCACCGGTACCTGGTTTTGCGCCTTGCCCAACAACCAGTTCTAGACCATCGGCCTTTCGAATGTGCTCAAGGTCAACCCCATATCGGGCTGGAGTCAACTGATAAACCAGTTTCTGGCTGGCTTCGCGCTCATCCTCCAGCATGCCGCCTTCTCCTGTACAGGTCATTGTGCCGGCTTTGGAGGCTCCATAACCAATTGCAGCTTTTGCACTGGCTGATAACGCTCCGAATGACATTGAAGCAATGTAAATCGGAATCTTGAGTTCAAGCGGTCGTTCCACGAGTCCCGTACCCGCTCCTAACACTGTTGTCATGTCACAGCTTTCGCGATAGCCCTCAAGCGGAAGTCGCGTCATGGTGGCCGGAACAAAAGTCAAGTCATCGAATGTCGGCATTCGCTGGTTAAAGCAGTTGTAGCCACGTACCTGATATCGACCCAACTGAGCCAGTGCCTGTACTTCGGCAATTGCGTCTGGAGTCCAGCGTGTAGACCCACCCCTATCGTAGGCGGAAGGGGAGCCAGGTGTCCGACCTTGAATTGCACCATCCGAATAGGCTACTTCCTCTTCCGAAGGCATCGGGAAGGGGTATTCGTAAGTTGAATTTAAATCATCAGCCATGAGTTTGCATCTCTACTCTCAAAGTACCACAGTTTCTGTTCGGATACGATCTTTTGCCAATCTCGAAACCGTTCTTCTATTCCTAGTTGCTTCAGTAGTGCGTCGACCCCTTCGACTTCCTCTGCTTCGGGTTCAACTATCTTTGCATCAACACCGAGAGATTCGATATCGCCAGCAACCCAAACTTCCGCTTCCCACAGCGCATCTCCACAGGAGGGACCAGCGCCACCAAGCGCGATTATTCGTCCGCGGTGCGCCATGAATCCGGCCTGATACCCCAGCTTTCCTTCAACCACGATTTCGCCTGCTTTCATTGCGACACCACATCTCGGTCCACAGTCCCCTTTAACATGTATCAGCCCACCGAGCATCGCGGCACCAGTTGACATGCCCGAATACCCATTCACGGTAATGGTTCCGCCACTCATCGCCTCACCGGTTCCCCAGCCGGCATTATTCTCAACCCGAACATCAGTGCCGGTGTTGAGTCCACCACAGTAGTATCCGACGCTGCCATCAAAATGTATTCTGCCAGACCGCGGAAGTCCAACACCTAGATTGTGTCGGGACAGGGTATCGGTGACAACAACAGAGTAACCTGCCTCAAGCGCCTCAAGGAACTCTTGATTAATGATACGGATATCACGTTGACCAACCTGAATGACTTTTTCAATCATGCAGCAGCCTCCATCTTGCGCAGTGGCCAGATTTGTGTCATCGATGGGCCATCGTAGTTGAATACATCCCAACGGTCTGGAGCGATACGTCTTACAGCTTGTTCCTCAGTTGCTGCAATCAGTTCACCTT
>CAZYSR010000111.1:0-6587 GCA_964649525.1 uncultured Gammaproteobacteria bacterium | reverse complement strand
TCAATCAGGTCTGCGCTGATTTTGGCTGAACCACAAGCCATCGTCCAGCCCATGTGTCCTTGGCCTGAGTTCACAAACAAATTTTCAATTCTAGAAAATCCAATGTAGGGTGAGCCCTGCGGTGTCATTGGACGTAGACAGGTATTGTAGTTTGGACTTTCATAGTCCGCTGCATTCGGTACCAATCCCATTACTGCGTTAACCATTGTCTTAAAGTCTTTCGGCTTATGGCTTAAGTCATAACCTGCAAACTCAGCAGTAGCCGTTGCTCTGAAAGAATCGCCAATTCTTGAAAAGGCGACCAGATTGTCTTCATCAATCGTTCCGATTGTCGGTGGTTGATCATCAGCTCTGATCGGAAGAGTAAGCGAATAACCTTTAACCGGATAAATCGGTACATTGATTCCAACAGTCCTCAATAAAAGTGGCGTGTAAGCACCCAGTGAAATGACAAAGAGGTCGGCTTCAAGATCGCCATCAGAGGTTTTGACACAGCGAATGCGACCTTTTTCTGAAACGAGTGACAAGACTTTTGTGTCGAACTTAAACTCAACTTCTTTTTCAGCACAGCTTGCAGCCAGTGAATTTGTAAACTTCTGTGAGTTTCCTGTTTCATCTGTTGGGCAATAGAGCGCACCTGCAATTTTTGATCTTTCTTTTTCGTATGCCGGCTCGATTTCTACTACTTCATCAGCCGTCATGATTTCAATCTGGTGCCCTCGGTCTGAGAGAACGCTTGAATGTGCTACACCTTTTTGAAACAGTGCGGCTTCTCGATAAAGATAGAGCAGCCCACGCTGGATGCGATCGTACTCAATTGCGTTCTCCTTAACCAGGATTTCCAAACGCTTTTGGGAGTAGATGCAAAGCCCATGCTTGCGGATCGTATTCCGTTCAGCATCTCTGTCGTTGCATTGTTTGAGAAACAGCGCTGTCCACCTCCAGAACTGCGAATCAAAGCGCAGTCGAATTCGGAAAGCCTGGTCGTTACGATAAATCGACTTTAGCAGAATTCCGGGAACCTTGGGTGAAGCCCATGCATAAGAGTGACCTGGTGCGATCATCGATGCATTGACCGCACTGGCTTCAGTGGCGACGGAAGAGGCTGAATCTACGACAGTAACCTGGTGGTTGCCACTTCTTGACAGTTCATAAGCTGTCGTTACCCCGATCAGGCCGGCGCCCAGGATGATAATTTTCATGGCAACGCGTGATTGTAAATGCCCTTTCAGGCCACACAGGTACTGTGCTTACTCAAGCGCTGCGATAATTCCAATTTCCACGTTGAACTGAGGGGCAGCAAGCTTTGACTCGACACAGGCACGGGCCGGTTGATTGCCTGGGCTGACCCAAGCGTCCCATAAAGCATTCATTTCATCGAATGTACCAATATCCGAAAGCCAGATGGTTGCTGACAGAAGTTTTGATTTGTCAGTTCCGGCTTGAGCCAACAATTTATCAATGCGAGCCAAGATGTTTTTGGTTTGCTCGGCTACGCTTTCTCCAGGTGCATCAAATGCGACCTGTCCGGCCAGATAAACAGTATTGCCATGAATAACAACTTGGCTCATTCTTTGATTGGTTTCCATTCGCTGAATCATTGATTTTCTCTCCAAAAGGGACGGTGTCAGTCGGGTTATCGAGATCTAGTTTGCCTGCATCGGATGAATGGGATCAATCAAACGGTCTTTGAAAAATCTGGCAAACATCTGAAAGTAGCCTTTATAGTAGAAATCGCCATTCGTCTGTAGAATTTCGGTACGACGCTTGTTGAATTCTTTGCTGACATCCTGCCAGGGTAACCCAGGATTTTCGTGGTGAACCCAGTGATAGTTGTTGTTTAGGTAGAGCAGGCGACTGATTGGAGAACCTTCAACAATGATGGATCTTTCACCCTCACGCGCTGACCAGCGGTGCTCGGTGTATGAGCGCAGCAGTGTCATTGATATGCCGGGATATGCAAAACACAACAGATACTTCCAAACTGGCAATTGAGCGAACATACTTACGAATAACGCAATCGCAACACAAGCCGAAATATGAATCAACCAGGTGAGCGCACACTGCAGGTCTCCACTGATAATACGTCGAGCTTGATCTTTCCAGAGAAGATAGAGTGATACAAATGGTCCGATCAGCAGTCGGCCGGCCAGAGTGAAATTAAACCGATAAACCGCCTTACTGATTGAACTTAACTGATCCCAGTGCGATTTTGATACATATACCGACTCTGGATCAGTTTCAACGTCTGTTAGTGTTTCAACTCGATGATGTTCAAGATGGCTGGTCCGATAGGTTACATAAGGGAAATAAAACGCCAGCGGTGGGTAAACAATCAGCGTGTTCAGCCAACGCCATCGGGTTGGATATCCGTGAACCGCAATGTGCTGGAGACTCCCGTGCAGGCAGGTTACATACCCACCAGCTAGAAACAGCAGAATCAACGGGATGTCATTGCCATAGTAAACTAGGAGAAACCAGCTGAGATATATCCCACAAGCTATTGATAAATCTGCAAATAATCGTTTCATATTGAAAGAGCCAAGAATCAAGGAATCGGCAGATGCAATGAAAAATTATTATTCAGGAATAACAATATTAATTTACTGATTTTTACCAAAAAGTCAACTACTAATTGAATCCCGATTCTGGTCATTAATTGAGTAATTTTACGCTGTCATTGTTTGTGTCTGTACCGCTTGATTGCGCCAAGAGTCATCTTGTGTGAAGATTTTTTACTAATTGCAATAACCACGTACCCAAGCTCTTGAAATTCAGTCTTCAGAAGATTTATGAACTTTTTATCATGCAAGAAGAATATTAACCAAGATATTGAAAATTAAAGTTATTTCGTCAAAATTTTAGAACTACATACTGTCGGTATACAATTTGAAGAAGCCCAACGAATAAATTCAATTTATAGAATGGGCGAAGCAACTAATAAACATGACTGCACTTGAGTCGTGTTTGTCTATGCGTAGAGCATAGTTTCACCCACGATTGAAATTTAGCTTCAGGCTTAAATTTCATTGAGGAGGGCTTCCGTGAAACAACACATAATTGATGCAATTCATCGAATTCCAATGTTACAAGAAGTTTCACCTGATGAAATCGACATTGAAAGAATGGGAGGATTGAACAACGAAACGTATCACCTGACAGTGTACGATCAGGATTACAGTTTGCGAATCCCGGGAGATGCTGAAGCAAATATGATCAATCGCACAGTGGAGAAACACAACAATGAAGTCGCTGTTTCCATCGGAATCTCTCCAGAGCTGATATTCTTTTCGGATTGTGGACTGAGTTTAACTCGATTTATATCGGACTGTGAAACACTCACTCGTGCAATAGTCAATTCAGACGAATGTGTTCCAAACCACATTGGTGCTACCATTCGGCAACTTCATGATTGTGGGAGAGAGTTTAAGCATAAATTTCGCACATTTAGACTACTGAATGGCTTTCTAAGTCAACTCGACCGCAAAGGAATTGAGAAACTGCCGGACGGGTACTTCGATTGCATTGATCATGGGATTTCAATTCAAAAGATTCTGGATGAAAATCCAGTGGAGTTTGTTCCATGTCATTGCGATACTATTCCAGAGAATTTTTTAGTTGGATCTGACCGTACTTGGATGATTGACTGGGAGTACTCTAGGATGAATGACCCATACTTCGATTTGGCTACCTTTGCACTAAGTTCACACCTATCCCATGACCAGGAAATTGAAGTATTGACTGGTTACTTCGGACAAGACCCGTCTATGGCTGATTACGCTCGAATGGCGATTTATAAGGCGTTTATTGACATTCTTTGGACCCCATGGGGAATCATTAATGACGCATTGGGCAACGATAGAGTCGATTACAGTTATTACACAGTGGGGCGTTTTGAGCGTTGTTTAGAGCTAATGTCAAGTGAGGAATTTTCCTGTTATCTGAAAAAAGTTCAGATGCACTAGCAAAGGCTGACAGTTCCAAACCTACACTCCAGAAGTGTGCTATGCGGTGTATAGCATTGGCTTCAATTTTCGATCAAAAGTGACCCATTGCAAAGCACTAAGAACTGCTCTTAGCTGATTTTGAGAACTTGAATCGAACTGAAACTTAGTCGCACTGATTGATTAAATTTACCACTTCAGACACACGCCGTTCGATTTCCTTGAATTTCTTTTCTCGAATTAGTGTGGGTCCTACGAGCCAGGAACCACTACACGCTATAACATTAGGCAGTGCAAGGTAACTGCGAAGATTATTCGCGGTAATTCCGCCACTGGGTATAAACTGCGTAGAAGGGTAGGGGCCAGCCAATGCGCGAAGGAAAGGTAGGCCACCGCTGGCTTCAGCAGGAAAAAATTTAGCTACGGTCAATCCATAATTTAATATTTGCTCGACTCCAGTAGGATTGTTGATCCCTGGAAAAATAGGGACTCCCGCTGCGAGACTAGCTTCGACAACCGAAGGATTGAATCCGGGTGTAACAATAAACTGGGCGTCGGCTTGAAGAGCGATTTGGACTTGATTTGTGCTTGATACGGTCCCGGCGCCAACCAGTATTTCTGGCACTTTTTCACGTAAAACTCTGATCGACTTTTCTGCCGCACTGGAGCGGAAGGCAACTTCAACAATGGACAAACCACCGTGCAAAATCGCTAGTGCAAGTGGAAAGACTTCCTCACTGTTGTCCAATGTTAGGACAGGTATGAACTTCGCCGAAACAATACGTTCAAGAATTTTCAATGAAATTGTTGTCACCAGTATTGCTCAAATTGATGGCAGCTGTGATGAGTCTTATCAATTTGAAATGATGGCGCCATCAACGCCGACAACATTTGAGGCAGTCTGGTGGGCCGAAAGAAGGCACTGCTCTTCACTTTTTCCGCGGATTAATGCTGCGAGATAAGCTCCGTTGAAACTGTCCCCAGCCGCGGTAGTATCAACGACATTTACGGCTGGAATAAAATCAGGATGTGCGTCCCGTGCCAAATTTGGTGATACAGGTCCACGACTGCCTCTCTTGATTGCACACGCATGAAAACAGTGCTTGCCAAATCGTTCAACGATGACTTCTTCGCTAGATTCTTGGAACAGAGCCATCTCATCATCAATTGAAGGTAATGCAATGTCAGCGATTTCCCACATTTCACTGACAACCCGACACGCAGTTTCTCTATTCTCCCACAATTGAGGTCTGAAATTCGAGTCAAAAGCGATATGACATTCATTTCGTTCACGAAGGTTCCGTAGAAATCCAATCATGCGACTTCGAGCTTCTGGATGCAAAATTGCTAGTGAAATTGCAGAAAGATAGACAATCCGTGCTGAAGGTAAAGATATTGGTGAATCGTCATCTGAAAATAACATTCGAGCAGCTGAATGACTTCGCCAATAGTCAAATTGACGCTCTCCCGATTTGTCTGTAGCCACGGTATAAATTCCTATCTTGCGCTCTGGATCAATGAATACCTGAGAAACATCAATACCTTCTTTCCTGGCGATCAAAAGAAAGGCTCTAGAGAGCGGGTCGAGACCAATGCGCGTGCAGTAACCAATACGGGAATCAGGTCCTAATGACCTTGCACAATAAACGACTGTGTTGAAAGTGTCACCAGCGAAACCAACACGAAATCCAAACTTTATATCCTGCCTGATTTCTGCCATCGCTTCTCCGATGGCGAGCAGATTCAGTTTCATGGTTCTGGTGGAGTAAGAAAGAGATTAATCCCCCAGTGGTTCCGAATCGTCCTGATCGCGAGTTTGAACTAGATGGTATTTGATCCGTCGCATCGATTCAGCCGCTGTTTTGCCGCGAAGTTTTGCAACTTCGTAGGCCAGAATATCGATCAGAGCAAGCATCATATAGCGGGCAGGAGTCGGAGAGAATATGTTGTCTGGTTCCTCTGTTTGAAAAGGAACTGTAGCAGATGCGGCACGAGACAGTGGAGAATCTGGGGATGTGATGGCAATGGTGTGCGCACCATATTGACTGGCTACCTCTGCTGCTTGAATAATCGGCTCATACTTGCCTGTGATCGAAAGTACCAGTACAACATCTCCTACATTGAGTGTGGCTGCCATCATCAATTGAAGTTGCGAATCGTTGCATGAGGAGGCATGTAAACCCAGACGAAATAGTCGGTTTTCCGCCTCTAGTGCAGCCATCGAGGAACCGCCCCCGCCTCCAAATATCATTACGCGCTTTGCATTGGCGATTGATTTAGCAGTCGGTTTCAGTGTTTCGTTGTCAACCTGCTCAACGAGAGAGTCAAGAGTTCGATGGATTTGAGAGACAATTTCTGTAACTGCTTCACTAGTGCCAAGCGGAACGAGTCGCGGATGAAGGTACCGGTCACCAACTGCTAGGATCTTTGCTAAGTCAAGTTTTAACTCGCGTAGGCTTTCACAACCGATGGTGCGACAAAATCGGGTAACGGATGCGGCGCTCACTCCGGCTTTTGCGGCAATATCAGTGGTTCGGGCATGAACGGTAAATTCCAAATCCGAAAGAATCAGATCTGCGACACGTCGCTCGGCCCGGTGCATTGTTGGCCCAAGACGCGCAATTCGAGCGAGCGGATCTTCAG
>CAZYSR010000110.1:0-6851 GCA_964649525.1 uncultured Gammaproteobacteria bacterium | reverse complement strand
ACACTTTTTGGGACAAATTAATCACCCAAATTTTTCAAAATTTTACTAAACTCCATTAATTACCATCTAGATAAGTGCCGACTGTTCATGTGATTTATCTGGTTCGACTCTCAGATGACGCCACGCTTTCTGTGTGACCTTTCGACCTCTTGGTGTACGCTGTATGAATCCTTGTTGCAGTAGATAAGGTTCGATGACATCTTCAATTGTCCCGCGATCCTCGCTGAGCGCAGCGGACAGGGTTTCCAGTCCTGCCGGACCGCCCTGATAATTCTCAATCAGAATCTGCAAGTACTTGCGATCCAGAACATCCAGGCCGCAGGTGTCAACCTCTAACATTTCCAAAGCAAACTGAGCAATTTCGCGATCAATGGTACCCGAACCCTTAACCTCGGCATAGTCGCGCACCCTACGCAGCAGTCGATTGGCGATTCTGGGCGTTCCGCGCGAGCATTCGGCAATTGCTTCTACCCCTGATTGGTCCGCTTTCACTGACAAAATATCTGCAGAGCGTCGAACAATTTTTGCCAACTCACTGACATCGTAATAGTCAAGCCGGTGTACGATTCCAAATCGATCTCGCAGTGGTGACGTCAATAACCCCGTTCGAGTCGTGGCACCAACCAGAGTAAACGGTTTAACCGGCAACTGGATGGTTTTTGCCGCGGGACCTTGTCCGATCACAATATCTATCTTGTTGTCTTCCATCGCAGGATAAAGCACTTCCTCAACGACAGGATTGAGCCGATGAATCTCATCGATGAAGAGGACCGAGCCAAAATTGAGGCGGGTTAGCATTGCTGCAACATCTCCCTGTCGCTCAAGCACCGGGCCTGAAGTTTGTGACAACTCAACATCCATTTCGTTTGAAATGATGTGAGCCAGAGTAGTTTTACCTAGACCGGGCGGACCAAACAGCAAAACATGGTCCAGTGGTTCCTGCCTTCTTTTTGCAGCTTCAAAAAAAATCTGCAACTGCTCACGTGTTTTCTGCTGTCCGACAAATTCGTCCAGAGTCTTAGGACGCAAGCTGTTGTCAAATACCTGTTCTTCTGAACTTACCTGATCGGGCGAAATGAAGCGAGATTCGTTGTTCATGTGCCAGTGGAACCTAGAATTCCCAATGCCTGCCGAATGGCCTGTTCAGCCGTTTCGGCCTGGTCCCGAACTGCCGCCACAGCGCTACGGGCTTCTCTATTGGAAAATCCCATGACAACCAAGGCTTCTCTCGCATCGTCAAGATAACTTCCCGTTATAGTGCTTCCTGGAATATTAGTCTGGGCAACTTCAGCAACGTGATGAATTTTGCTTGATAACTCAATCAGCAATTTAGCTGCTGTAGCCTTCCCAAGCCGCGGCACCTTCTGAAGCGGCTTGGTGTCTTCCAGCTTTACGCAGGCTACCAAATCAGAAATCTGCAACTCTGATAGTATGTTCAAAGCGATGCTCGGACCGATACTGCTAATGTTGATCAAAATGCGAAACATATCACGTTCGGCAACTGTTAGAAACCCATAAAGATTTTGGGACTCCGGTCGCACATGTAGATGCGTCTGCAATACCACGGAATCCTCATCATCAGAGAGTTGATGCTGTATGTTCTTAGGTACCAAAATTTCGTAGCCAACTCCATTGCACTCAAGCACCAAAGAGGACTCCCTTCTTTGCTGAACTGTTCCTCGCAAGTACCCAATCACGATTTCAAACCGATTTGACTGGTAACTGGTGGAACGAATTCTGAAGGCGAATTTCGGTGATGGGATTCTTGAATTGAATCCAACATCGGCATGCGCTGGTAGTGAGTAATAGCCACAGCCAGGGCATCCGACTCATCCCGAGTCTGAATGTCTTCAAGCTGAAGCAGCATCTGAACCATGTACTTGACCTGATCTTTATCAGCTGAACCTATTCCAGTCACGGACTGTTTAATCTCGCGGGCGGCGTATTCTGATATTGTCAGTTTATTTGCAGCGCAGGCACAGATTGCACTGCCGCGAGCATGTCCGATTTTCAGTGCCGATTGCGGGTTGATCGAAACAAAGACTTTTTCGATGGCAGCTATGGTTGGCCGATGCTCTTCAATAACAGCTGATATACCCTCATATATTTGAAGCAGCCTTTCTGGCAAATCGCCTTTGTCAAGTCGAATGATACCGCTATCAAGGTAACAGATCCGGTTTGCGTCGCATTCGATCAGACCATAGCCGGTAGCTCTCGAACCAGGATCAATTCCCAGAATCTTCAGCACAATTCAATCCGAACTGAATGATGCGTTGGTATAGACATCGCGTACGTCGTCCAGATCCTCAATAGCGCCCACCAGATTGAGGATCTTCTCTGACAGCTGTTCATCAATCTCAGTTGATACCGAAGGGCGTTGCTCAATTCCAGCCTCCTCGTAATCAAGACCATACTCTTTGACCGCCTTCACAACGTCAAAGAATGTATCAGCTGGTGTCGTTACCATAACCCTACCGTCATCTAAGATATCTATGTCCTCAGCACCTGCAGATATGACAACCTCGACAATCTCATCTTCATCTCCACCATCCGCAAACTGTATCAAGCCAATCCGGTTAAACATGTAAGAAACGGAACCCTCAGTACCGAGGTTTCCACCATGCTTCGATAAAGCGTGCCGTACTTCACTCACAGTACGGTTTCGATTGTCTGTAGAGCACTCAATGAGAAAGGCAACACCACCTGGTCCATAACCTTCGTAGACGACATCCTGGAACCCCTCTCCACCGGTCTCGCCAGAGCCTCGCTGAACCGCCCGGTTAATCACATCGCGGCTCATATTCGCAGCTAGTGCCTTGTCTATTGCGGCGCGCAGACTCGGATTACCATCCGGGTCAGAGGTACCGGTTCTCGCGGCAACCGTAATTTCTCTGATGAGTTTGGAGAACAGTTTACCGCGACGGTTATCCTGTGCGGCCTTTCGAAACCGGATATTCGCCCATTTACTGTGGCCGGCCATAGATTCTGAAGAGAATAGAAGAATATGCCTATGTATATATTTCAGCCTATATTATAAATTAACATAGAAATAAATATTAAATAACAAACACATAAGGTATATTCTTATGCAAGAGAAGCTCACTTCTTTCATTTCCTGGTGCAATACCTATTCCGACCAGTAGAGCTACCTTGAAGCACTCAAGCATAAACGCTAGCCGAACGATTTTGAATGTCCTCGTAGCGACTATGACAGAACTTACGAGTTGAAACTTCACTATATTTTGAACTGATTTTAACACACCAAAATTGACTGCAAATTGGTATTTGTGCGTAAAAAGTGATAGTATCTATAGCTTCTCACATTTCGGTTAATTCTTGGTCTTTAGTCGCCATAAAGAGATACTTGAAATTGAAATTGATCGGTTCTAGTGATTGCAATCGTATCGAAGTTACTACTATTCCCAATAGTGCTATCACGTAGAACAGAGTTTTGACGCAAATTGATATGCCAAATTAGAGAAGATAGCAGAATAAATCGTACCAATTCTGTGCACAATTCACCCGTAATTTATTACTGATTAATCTTATCCGTCTTACGACATATTAAATTGCTATCCAGCTTACGGTTTAAAGTCATTACTACAAGCCGTTCAATATGCAAGAAGCATGTGCACATGTTTGTTGAGCGGACCGCACCGATACCGTCATTCGCATTGATGCTTTCTCCACTCCAAAAAGGCTCACAAACTGTCACTTTCTCGACGCACGGCAACTAAGGCCGAATCAGTTCACGGAAACTAGCCAACAGCCAATTTTGTTTCTGTCAATTGTAGGATCCGCCCACCGGGTGCCTACCAGGGAATGTTCCGCACGTAACTGTAAGATTACATCGACGCAGTCGGGTCGAGACTCATTCACTGTAGCTGGGAAACGTAACTTTCCAGTTGGCAGTTTCAGACGGCTGTTCACCATGCTTCTGTCCCAGTACACATATAGGTGTAAATATTACTTTTGATATCGTGTTGATATCAATCCGACATAGTTGACCAAAAGCAAGGGTCAATTTCTGTTTTTCAACACCTATGTTAAAATGAATTTTAGAAACTGATGAAGTAGCTCGTGATAGTAGAAAACCGGTTATTTATCAAGAAGTTAGGTTAATCGGTTCGTTTCGGATTCATTCTTTGAAATCAGAATCATTACTATTTGTCCTATGGACTACTGACTACTAATTGGTGAGTACTACTGACATTTAATTCTTACGGAGGGAATTATGGACAATCAAACGAATGACGGTTACGACCGTAGAGATTTCCTAAAGATGTCGACAATGCTGCCTACCTCGGCAGCACTAGGGGTAGGCGCACTTACTGTTGCCAGTAATACTGCTTACGCCTATGGCACCGCGGATAACACTCAAGGGAATCCATTGCATGCTTCCATGAGCGAAGAAGAGATCGCTGCTCTTCCACGGGTGAAGCAGGAACTTGTAGCACCTCCTTTCGCACCGGAGCACGAGCAGGTTGCGAGCGGTGGCCCGAAGGTTGTCGAGGTTACCATGACAACTCCAGAAGTTCGCATGGAAATCGACAACAACGGCACCGAAGTCTGGGCAATGACTTTTAACGGTACAGTCCCAGGACCACTAATCATCTGCCATGAAGGGGATTTTGTTGAGTTAACAATGATCAACCCCAAAGAAAGTGTTTTCGAACACAATATTGACTTTCATGCATCGACCGGCGCACTCGGAGGAGGTACTTTAACGCATGTACTTCCAGGACAACAAACCAAGTTGCGGTGGCGTGCAGTTAAACCTGGAGTGTTTGTCTATCACTGCGCACCCGGTGGCGTGATGATTCCATACCATGTTGTACATGGCATGAACGGAGCGTGCATGGTGCTGCCTCGTGACGGATTGAAAGACAAGGACGGCAATCGCCTCTCCTATGATCAGATTTTCTATATTGGTGAGCAGGATTACTACATTCCAAAAGACGATGCCGGAAACTACAAAAAGTATCCGGCGCCGGGTACCAATTTGGGAGAAGTGCTGCCTCTGATGGCTGGCTTGATTCCAACTCATGTAGTCTTCAACGGTAAAGCTGGTGTTCTCACTGGAGACAACGCTCTCAAATCTGCTGTTGGAAAAACTGCATTGTTCATTCACGCTCAGGCCAATAGAGATTCACGACCACACCTGATTGGTGGACACGGTGACTATGTCTGGGAGACTGGATCCTTTACAGACGATCCGACGACTGGTCTTGAAACGTGGTTTATTCGCGGTGGTTCCGCTGGTGCGGCTTTATACACCTTTCGCCAACCTGGCATTTATGTCTACCTCAACCATAATCTGATTGAGGCTGTTCAGCTAGGTGCAGCAGCACATGTGGTTGTTGATGGCGATTGGGATGACGGCCTCATGAAACAGGTTCAAGCCCCTACCGAAATTACAGCGTAGGTTGATCGGGGAACCGTAACCACCAGGCTTAAGGACTTGTGAAGCGAAAGAACATAACTACGATAGTTCTTTTTGTTTCTGCCAGTCTTCTACCGGTTCGCTGGGATATTCTGTAGAGCGTTGGAATTCAAACAGAGCGAATCCCGTTGAGTTGGAGGGTGCGTCTGAAGGTGGCATCTTCCCTGAATTGGTTGTTGTTGAAACTGATAGTCACCCCAATGGTGATGAACTTCGAAAGGTTGCGATTGCCAAGTATGAGGTAACGCGTGGTGAATGGGAGCATTGTGTTGCTGATGGCGCGTGCGAGCATTTGCCGCCAAAATACCCATATACTCAATCAGATCATCCTGTGTCGGGGGTCAGTTGGTTGGATGCACAGCAGTATTTGAAGTGGATATCCAATCAGACCGGCTATCAGTTTCGACTACCCAATGCGAGTGAATGGAAAATCATTTCAGCGGAGTATTTGCAGACGAAAGTAAAAAAATTGTTTGACGATCCGAGAATGGAATGGGCGAACCAGTACGCTTACTTTTCAACCAGGCCGGAAAAAGCAACCAAGCCTGTCGGTTATTTCGGAACTGCAAACTCCGGTATAGCGGATCTTGATGGAAATGTCTGGGAGTGGACAGAATCCTGCGGCTTTAATCTGAACGAGGATGATCTGCAGGAAACAACCGATCAGTGTCGAGGGATTCGCGTGCTCGCGGGGAAACACATAACATATCAACCTGAAATTGTGCGCTATGTACCGATAGGAGGATGTTCCATTGGATTCGCCCCTCCCAACATCGGGTTTCGAGTTGTGCTCGATGAACCCATAGATTCAGAAATATTTGGACTTATTTCCAAATCCTCACCGGTCTATTCCGGATAGCTGAACTATTCTTGCTGTCTAATTTGGATTCTTGAACCCGAATTTTCCAGCCTCCAGCCTCAAATAATCGAACAAGTTTCCTTACGTTTGCTGCGTCTAGCCGACCTGGGAGACTCGATTTGAACAAAGTAAGCCGTAGTTCCTACAATGGAGGACCAGTTTATGGATTAAAGTGCGATCAATGGCAAATTGTGTCATTAGATATACAAGAATATTTTCATTCAACTGATTGATCATTTTCGACAACCCCAAATGACAGGCTCAGATGCTCATTTCTCGAACCATTCGAATAGCCTCACGATTTGTCCACGACCACACCATACTGTCGGCCATTTTGAAATCAACCCAGCAACAATCACTGTGTTCGTCGGGTTTGAGTACAACTGGAGCAGGCTCCGGTAGACAGAGCGAGAATACATGCTCCAGATTTCTGGTAACTCCAGGTCCAAATCGCTGCCGCATTGACGGGGGAATTACAAATCTGAAACGACGCTTCAAATCCTTTATTTTGCTGGTGCTGGTCGAAATTCCCGTCTCTTCCCTCAATTC
>CAZYSR010000109.1:0-14346 GCA_964649525.1 uncultured Gammaproteobacteria bacterium | reverse complement strand
TCTGGCGAGGAACATAGAAAAGAAACATATCAGAAATATGTCAATCATTATTACGACCTGGTAACTGGATTATTCGAGTTCGTCTGGGGCAGATCTTTTCATTTTGCACCCCGACGAAAAGGTGAGAGTCTTAAGTCGTCGAAATGCCGATACCAGCATTTTATTTCAGACCAATTGTCCCTGAAACCGGGAATGCATATACTCGATGTGGGGTGCGGAATAGGAGCTCCAATGGCTGAATTGGCCCGCTATTCCGGGGCTAGTTTTGTGGGACTTAACAATAACGCGTATCAAATTAAACGTGCAAGAGAAATCACGCAAGCTGAGGATATTGAGTCGTTGTGCAATTTTGTTCACGGTGATTACATGCAGATACCCGAAGACAATGATTGCTTTGATGGTGCGATCGCCATCGAATCCATGCAGCATGCACCAGACAAAACAGCGGCGTTACGGGAAGTATTTCGTGTATTACGTCCAGGGGCTTGTTTTGCAGGCCACGATTGGTGTGTAACCGATTTATTTGATTCGCAGAATCCTGAACACACGCGGATTATTGAAGACATTAAGATTGGAACCGCACTACCCAAAATTTCCACCGCAGCAGAGGTTTGTGAAGCGTTGTGCGAGGCTGGATTCGAAGTTCTCGATACGCGCGATCTTGCTTACGTATCTGACTCCGATATACCATGGTATAACATCTTTCAAGGACGTCATTTCACACTTCGAAATATTCTAATAACACCTACCGGTCGTGCAGTCACCAAATTGGTGTTAAGGATAGGTGAAAAAGTACGGGGAGTTCCGAAAGGGACTCACATAATCACCACATTTCTGGGCAGGGCGGGGAATGCATTCGTCGAAGCCGGTGAGACTGGAATATTTACACCACTATTTTATTTCCTGGTACGTAAACCCCATCATCCAGACAATTAAATCGGTATTTCTATCGCCATTCCCTAGCTTGAATAAGTCAACCTAGGGAGATATCCAAAATGTTCACGCATTAGTTTGCACCAAATTATGGCTTCTTACTTGGCGGGGCTAACCCCAACCAAGTCAGGGATTCGAAATCCGAATTCGCTTACCATCGACCCCACGGCAACTTTAAAAACTGCAGGTGGAAAGCTCTGTCGTCTCCGCCACTTCGTTTGGAATCATCGAAAGTGATACAATTAAAACTATGCCAAAGATTTGTGAGTTCGTACAGATATTCAGTCACAGTCAGAAGGATTTTGCGCAGTATTTCTGATGGTCGACACCATTAGTTGTGACTTTTGACAGGATAAAACCACCAAAAGTACCAATGGTGAAAAATGGCGTTGATGACGTAAACGATTGAACGCTGTTTTACGACCGAGGATGAAAACTAAAGTTCAACTTCAAGTCAATCGTGTACCCGTCAGGCCAGTTGTCATGCGAACTATGTTCCAGAATCGGGTCGTAGTCAGCAACTTCCTTATACCCTACGCCTTTGCCACTCTTCTGTTGTAGTGATTAGGAGATAAAAATGCAAAAACTTTCCCATCGTAATGACAACCTTGGATCACTTAGCATCTATTTTGCTGTATTTGCCTTGGTCATTGCGCCGTTCACTGCGAATGCACAGAGTGCTGAGGAAATAGGGCTTCAAATTGCAACGGAAGCCCGCCAAAAGCAGTATGGATTTGTCAACTATACGGCAAGTCTTACCATGATTTTGCGAAACAAACAGGGTAAGGAATCTTCGCGCAAAGTGCGGCTGAAAGTGTTGGAAGTTGAAGGGGATGGCGATCGTTCCCTGTTTGTGTTTGATCAGCCGCGTGATGTCAAAGGAACAGCCTTTCTAGTTTTTGCCCATAAGTTAGAGCCTGATGAACAATGGCTTTATCTGCCCGCGCTCAAACGAGTAAAACGGATCAGTTCGTCGAAACAGTCCGGTTCCTTTATGGGTAGTGAGTTTGCTTACGAGGACCTTGGGGCGGTTGAAATTGAGAAATATACGTATAAATTCTTGCGCGACGAACCCTGCGGCGATTTGCAGTGCGCAGTATTGGAGCGTGTCCCGGTTAGTGCTGATTCAGGTTATTCGCGTCATCTGGTTTGGTACGATAGGGAAGAGCTTCGTGTCCAGCAGGTTCATTTCTTTGACCGCAGAAACGCACACCTAAAAACGATGACTCTGGAAAACTACGAAAAGTATCTAGAAAATTACTGGCAAGCTAGCAAAGTTACGATGGTGAACCATCTTACCGGTAAGAGCACCGACATGCTTTGGTCGGAATTGGAGTTTAAAACTGACCTTGATGAAAGCAACTTTACGCAAACAGCGATAAAGCGTATCCGGTAGAGTCGAGTAGAAATGTAGAAACTGAGCCGCCTTTGCAAAATAGAATTTCGGTTGAGTATAGATTTGATTTAATTTGAGAAGTTGATGGCGTAATAATTTGGTGAGTTGTGAATGAGAAGCGTAAAGCACCACAATTGAATTTGCTGCAACTAGTCAATTATTTAAGGATACCCGTTATTCACCAACCTCGAATCTGTCTAATTGAGTCACACTTTGGTTCAGTTGTTGCACGATTCCAATGTACACTGGCACCTACCTTTTACTGTCTGACAGCGTATCATTCGAAAGCCCTGAAGATTCAAGTGTTAGACATATGATTTCTGCAGTGAATGAGCGATTTGCAAATCAATGCATAGGTTCCACTCAACTGCAAGTCAATCTGTTGATAGCCTTCTAGTAGTGTTGATCAATGACTTTCACCATTTGAACTCAGTAGAATCATTCGCCTGCTGAAAAAATATTTGCCATCCGTGTCTGACAAACAACTGAATTCTCCTGGGCTGCTCGGTGCCCTGTCCGATGATGAAGTCGATTCTGTGGTCAATGAATACGAAAAGATTTATGAGTCTGGCGAGGAACATCGAAAAGAAACTTATCAGAAATTTGTCAATCACTACTACAACTTGGCCACTGACTTTTACGAGTTTGGCTGGGGCAATTCATTTCACTTTGCACCTCGACGACGAGGTGAGAGCTTTAAGGCGTCATTACTGAGGCACCAGCATTTTATTGCGGACCAAATGTCCCTGAAACCTGGGATGCATATTCTCGATGTGGGATGTGGGGTAGGGGGACCAATGGCTGAATTGGCTCGATATTCAGGCGCTAATTTTGTGGGTCTAAACAACAACGCGTACCAAATAGAGCGCGCCAAAGAAATTACACAGGCTGAGGACATCAAGTCGTTGTGCCGCTTCATTCATGGCGATTACATGCAGATACCTGAAGATCATGATTGCTTTGATGGTGCCTTCGCCATCGAGTCCATGCCCCATGCGCCAGACAAAACAGCGGCGTTTCGGGAAATACTGCGTGTTCTGCGCCCAGGAGCGTGCTTTGCCGGTTACGATTGGTGTGTAACTGAACTATTCGATTCGCAAAATGCAGAACACAGGCGAATTGTCAAAGACATTGAAATTGGAAATGCGCTGCCCAGAATATCCACCACGACAGGGGTATATGAAGCATTGTGCGAGGCTGGATTCGAGGTCCTTGATGCGCGCGACTTGGCTAGCACATCGAAATCTGACATACCTTGGTATCGCGCCTTGCAAGGCCGTGACATCACACTCCGGAGTATTCCCCGTACACCTGCGGGGCGTGCGATTACCAATCTGGTGTTAAGAATCGGCGAGAGAGTGCGACTGTTTCCTAAAGGCGCTCGCATGGTCAGCACCATATTGAACAGAGCGGCTGATGCAATTGTTAAAGGTGGTGAAACCGGTACATTTACGACGATGTATTATTTTTTGGCACGTAAACCCCATCTTCCAAATAGTTAAGTCAGCTTTTTACAATCGCCGTACCTAACGGTGATGCTGTCAACATCTGTCGCATTTAGTTAGTGAGATGTAAAGGAAGACGCTGGGTCCGTTGAGCAGTACAAGTCACGCTGCACCTGAAACGATTCCCACTGATGCGTCGTACTGCAAACGCCAACCCCAATTTCGAAATTAGTGGTCCGATAAATTTGAGGTCAGTCAGTCACTGTTGAGCAATCAGTGACAACTTTCGCCGACTGACGCATCTTACGTCGTTGCTCGTAGAGACACAGTGCATGCAAAGGAAAATACTGTCGATACAGGACATAGTCCAACAGAGCAGTGCGAAAAAACACACCAACCATATTTTGCTTTGGCCATGTTCCATCCGCATTTTGGGTGTTGAGCAAATAGCCAATTCCATTTGAAATAGCGTGCCAGTTGGAGTCACCTGCCTCAAGCAGTGCGATGAGAGCCCACGCAGTCTGGATAACTTGACTTTCCACAAGCCCGACGTATTGACCGGTTAAGCAGCCTCGGTGACTTTCTCCCCAACCGCCATCATCGCGTTGGCGTTCTAACAGCCAATGGCAGGCCAGTCGCAGTGCCGGATCACCTGGATTCGCTCCCGCCGCAAGCAACCCCCGAATCCCAAACAAGGTGCCGTAAATGTACTGAACGCCCCACACACCGCGCCATGATCCGTCATTCGCCTGAGACATGCGAAGCCAGGCCTCACCTTGAGAAATGGCGTTCGTTACTGTCTGGTCTGCAAGTTGTGGAAAATGACTCTTGAATTCACTGAGTGCGCTAAGGCACGATGCGGTACATTCTACAAAGGAGTGCTCGGTCATTGATTCGCCACACATCTCGGCTGGATTAAGGCACTCCAGCCCACGCATCGAACGATTTGATTCATAACAGCCAAAACCACCATTTCGATTTTGGCTCCGTAAAATGAACTGCACGGCTTCACTCAATGTGCTGGTGTCAGCATTTTTGCCATGGACAGCAAGAATTCCAAGTGCAGCTTCTGCAGTACAGTCGGATACCGGCCAACCATGCCATCCTCCAGCAAAACACCAACCACCTTTAGGATCAGCACGATTAGCCTCTTGATATCCCTGAAAACTGTTGACAATTTGCTCTTGGCTTAAAAATTCAGAGCCATGTGTGAGTGCGTCCTGAACCTTGTCTAAATCAGGTACCTTCGCCAGCGCCTGCAACGCAAACCCGGTATCCCACGAAGCACTCCTTGCACCGGTAACTCGCGTACCATGTTCCTCATCCTCCCAAATCCAACCATCCAACTGCGATAGCGCCTGCAGCATGTCAGAATCATTCCGATCATGCAACCACAAGGCAAGAATATTGAGCAACCCGCTGACAGGAGATATGCTTGTGTGGTTAGTGGTTTGCAACTCCCACTTGATTCGTTTGAGCAGTCCGTCGACAGTTTGAGTCCGTTGGCGCTTTAGATGAACATTTTCATACGCTCTTGTCAGGCGATACCCGGCTCGAAGCCACAGACTCGGTCGGCAAAATAAATCAGCTTCTCGTAATCTATTTCGGGATGCGGAAAAATTCACGTTGTCAAAACCCTGGGGAAAAAGTTCTTCTCGTAAAGATGCGATCGTGGATGTAATCGGTGCTTGGTATCGATGCGAGTAAACTGTTGCCATTGCCATGTAAATTAGCCTGGTGTGGCAATACCACTTTGAGGGATGTAATGCAAACCAACGCGGCAGTCGCCACAATTCTGGTAGTACAGCATGGACTCCGTTCCAGTCGTAGAGATTAAGTAGCGCTAGCCAAAACTTGCCCCAACTCGGAATATCAACAACCCCTTCTGCCTGAAGGAACTGCCTCGCCGATTCGATCAAGGGATCATCTTGACTGACTCCAAGCAGTCTAGAAGTGACATACACAAGGGTGGTAACGAAAAGATGAGGTGAAGAATGCTCGTGCATACCCCATACCCCTTGGTCAAGACGTGTCTTCTCGAAATTGAGTAGTATGAGTTGTCGTCGCTGTGGCTCCAGCGGTTGATCGAGAATGTAGTGTAACAGAGCGTATTGGGCGGTGAGCATGGGACACCAAACCATTTCTCCTTCCCAGCTACCATTGTCATTCTGGAGACTCAACAAACGTTCTGTAGCCCTCTCTAAGGCAGGACCGACATCGGGAGAATGAATCTTTGGGGGAATTGACCTGGAATCATCGGATCTCGTTGGAATGGAAATCAGGAATGCGCGGGCTAATGAATCACGAGCAAGAAAGTCTTTTTCGCCACCTCTATTTCGGTCTCTACGTTGGGCGATAATGCCGCGCACCAGCCATACCAACCGTCCAGTGGTAGCATTCATGACTTTGAATGCACGGTTCCAGGGTGGTCTTTCAAAGTTGCGCGGGAGTTGTCTAAGGAGCGTAAGGGCGACTATCGTGGAAAAAGTGAAAGATAGATGAACAACCGACGTGTTTTCACATGCAAGTAGACTTACGGTTCCTTTGCGCGCTAGAGGATGTTTTCGCCAATTACTATAAATCGCTTTCCTCAGTTCCGCCGATTCGCGTCGATAGTCAGCAAAAACCTCGTACAAACCCATCGCCAGTAACTCAGGGCCGCGAGTTGCCAAGTGACGTTTGGAGGAAAAATCTTGAAAGTTCTCGTGCATCGCCAGATCGAAAGCATCGCCAAAGCCGAGAGTCATGCCAACCGCGGTCATAGGATGGTAATTTCCGACTGCGTCGCCTACAAGAACTAGATTTGAATTCCCATGCGTCGTTCGCGCTCTTATTTCATTGGTTGCAGCATGAAATTTTCCGTTCTGAAGTGCTTCGACAAATCCAGATCTGAGTTGTTCAGGTAACCGATCGGCGTAAGCTTCCGACAACAGCCCTAAACGGTCACGCGGAATCCAGTGATTCAACGGCACATCGACGATTATCCGGACGCGATCATGCCCCAATTGGTACATGAGTATCGGACCTGGCCCACCCAGCAGAACATGGCCATAACCCTTCAGTTGCAAGTCTTCCCCTTCAACGATCACCCCCACCATACGCGAGCAGGTTGCCCGACCAGTATGCAATCCCAGTGACTTGCGAACAGTTGATGCGCGGCCGTCGGCACCGACAATTCGGTTAGCGTTAACAGTGGTATTGGTTCCGTTGAGAGCTATGGATATCTGACCAGATGTGGCTTCAAGAACCTTAACTGGAACAAAAAAGTCGATATTTGTCTCATTTTGTACGCTTTGATGAAGAAGCGAGACGAGTGCTGAATGTTCACATGCCAAACCGCGGGACCCGTTCGCATAAGGAAGTACAATCGGTTCCGAGCCGTCTTCCGGAAACACAGCAAACCCGTTGCCGGGGACGCTTTCGATTTGCGATTCAATCTCAACCCCGACCTCGTTAAGAATTCGAAGAGCCGGCGGATGCAACCATTCCCCGGCCAGTCGTTTGGAGGCCTTGGGATTCGCTTCGAATAGAGCAACTTGAGCTCCTTTCTTTGCGTAGGCGAGGGCACACACGCTCCCGACAGGACCAGCGCCGACGATGGCGACGTCATAGTGTCCTAAACTAATGCTCAATGAAAAACGCCGGGTTTTGAACGGTGTTGGTAGCGAACTCGACAGGGCTCCTTGGGACCTGTCACCCAACTACCATAGTTCGGAGCAGGAATTTCTCGGTCGGTAAAAAAATCAAAGCGATCAAGCAGTACAGTCCAGATCGTCTTAAGTTGCAGGTAGGCAAAATGCTTCCCCATACACATGTGTTTTCCGCCGCCAAAACCTATCAAGGTGTAGCGGTGTTGTTTGTCTTCGCGGTTCGGTGATGCAAATCTTTCTGGATTAAACTGGTCTGGATTGGCGAATAGGTGAGGCAAGCGGTGAGCAGCTGCTGGTGATACCATGGCGAGGGTGCCGGCGGGTACGGAATGATCACCGAATTGCACGGGTTTGAGTACTTTTCGGATCAGCAAAATCAATGGCGGGTGCAGTCGCTCGTTTTCGCGTATGGTGTACTCCATCAACAATTGTTGTTTTAAGGTGTCAATGTTTGAAGCGTTTTCATTTGCATAAACTTCCTGCATCTCGTTCCGTAATTTGTCAATGTACGACGGTGAATTCAAAAGTTCCAAACAGGTCCAGGTTGCAAGAACTGCGCTAGTGTGCTGACCCGCGAATAATACGGTGAGTAAAATTCCGGTAATCTCCTCGTCAGTTACCGCGCGACCATCTTTGTAGCGGCTTTCCATAACTTTCTGCATGAAATCATCCGGCCTAGCACCTGTTCGCCGTCGCTCCATGACAATTCGCTTAAACAGTTCGGATATGGATTTTCGTGCCCGATCGCGGCTTCGATGCGCTGGTGTTGGTAGGTGTGGAAAGAAAAAGCCCAGGGTGTTGATTCCATTCTGTAAATCGTGATAGCTTTCCGCAAATCCAGCGTTCAACTGATTGCGGACCTCAGGACCTATGAGGCAGTGACTTGCAATATTGATCGTAAGCTGATTCATCGCCAGTGGTAAATCCATTTCCCCTTGTTGGCCCATTGCATCAGCAAACTTCATTGTCTCCTCAAACATAATGTCAGAAAACTTGCGCAACGCGGATTCGCGCAGTTCCGGGTAGAGAAATCCCAACTGCTCAGACATCAATTCGGGGGAGACGTCGTAGGCCACACCACGACCAAAGATCGGTACTGTGAATTGATAGACGTCTTTAGCGCTCAGATGATCTCGAGGCGCCCTGAAATAACAATCATGCGCTTCGGGTCCGGCAAACAAGACAAATTTACGCGTGCCGAGACGAAATTGAAACAACTCTCCCTGCTCATGCCACCCACGAACCAACATCGTAACCGGGTCCTTTAAAAACTCCGTCAGATGACCAATCAAGGGTAATCCACCAGTCAGCATCGGAATATTCTTAGCCGGTGGCGGTGTGTGATGCGTTGAGGAAAGGGTCGTCATGGTTAATTCCTTAATTTGTAACTGCCGCTAGTAGACAAACGGTAACATTGAATAACGCACTCGTTGTTTG
Organism: uncultured Gammaproteobacteria bacterium; assembly: GCA_964649525.1. Classification (GTDB taxonomy): domain Bacteria; phylum Pseudomonadota; class Gammaproteobacteria; order Arenicellales; family JAJDZL01; genus JAJDZL01. The sequence goes on along the minus strand of CAZYSR010000109.1, from coordinate 5,485 downwards.
TAGCGCGCCCAAAGATCGCCATACTTGGCACGGCAGCGTTGCTCATCACGTCGTGAGCGGTGGCACAGCAGTACAGTTAGCCATGCAGGCAAGAGGTAGGGTACCCAAGACTCGAACCCTGTAGTCAGGGCAAATGAGAAGTAGACACAAATTTCACCCGTATAGTTAAGGTGGCGTCCAATACCCCAAAATCCAGAGATCAGTAACCGACCTTCCAAGGTTCGGGCGGGTTGCCCCCAAATTCTGATATCAGCGTTGCGTTTGAAGCGGTGCTTTTGCTGATTGGCGCCACGAAATAGCCAGAATCCGAATCCAAATAACAACACAATTGCTGCTGCGGCAACTGGATGCAGCACGTCGGACGGGTGCACCAGCCACCAACCCACCAAACAATAAAAAAATGGCACCAAGACATAATCTCCCCAAATTAGCATCCAGCCAAAGCGCTCACTTATCATGTCCCATGTGTGAACCATTCCCTGTTCAAACTGGAAATAGTTGAATACATACAAAAAAGTGAAGATTTGATAAAGCATCATTGCCAGCGTCAGTTCACCATAAATTTCGTATTGCATGACGCCGAACGAGGCGTTGAAGAGTGTGAGACCAATGAGAGATGGGCGATAGCTGAATAACTTAATGTCCACTCCGAGCCAGGTCGGATTGGACACCGCACCGAAAAAATATCCACGCCAGAAGCCAGTAGTATTTTCCTGATTGCGGGTAGCCTGGATATAAAGGCATGTGGCAAGTAAAAATGCGAATACGTTTGCAGCCACGAACAAAGCGGCAAATTGCGAATACAACACCGAAAGCGAAAACCAACCCATTGACTGGACAAGAGCTGCCAAAAATACCGTAATCAGAAACAGCGCAAGGCCGTTGAGCTTATATTCGCGCGTATTGCCCTCCCGATCCGGCCCTTTGATTCGACGTCCAGGTACCACTACAGAACCCAAAAACAGCACTCCAACGAATACCAAAACCATGCCCGCCGCTTCAAGCAAGTTCAGGCTCGTCAGTGTTGTCAACATTGAAATAAAGTTCGGTTCAGGCATTATCGATACTGTTTTCCATGGATTCACGGGCCAAGTATTCTTCCCATTTGCGAACAGTCAGATTTTGAAACTCACGTACAACCGGATTGAATTCAATGGGAGGTGCGTCCCAGTGAGTCTCATAACCCAGTTGCTCTGCCTCGACGGCAACTTTGTCCTGAGTTAACAAGGGAGCAATCATCATACGGTTTGAGATTTTCATGACTGCGCTCATTGCAAACCGGGGAATTCTTATGGGTAGTAAGGGTATTTTTAAAGATTTGAAATAAAACAGAAAAAAAACTCGTGTGGTACGTTCATCAATAGGTAAAACAAAAAGCCAGTGTTTTATCCACTCGTCGGTATTCGACCACTGGTAGGGATATTGGAAGCAAAGCGTCATGCTGTTGGTATCAATCTTGTCGTGCTCCACAAAAAGTCCCGAAATCCGCCCGCGTCCGACTTTCGTGTCATAAGCAAGATGAACGTTATCCCCATCCGTCTCATAATGGGTGAGGACGGCATCCTGAAACGGACGATACTTGCGGTGAAGATATGCGTGCGTGAAATCGCTGACGTTGTCGATAATCATCGAGTGATGGGCTGACCAGGTGAAGGTGAGGGGTACACAGGCCCAGCGATTTGGCCCTTCCAGCTCGGGAATATCCGGAATCTCTCGTTGTTCAGAGCGTTCAGCCTTACCGGGAAACAGCCAGACTAGACCATAGCGAACCTTGACAGGATAACTCTTGATTGAAGGCTTCAGGCCTTTGTTTCCTCCCGACTTCGTTTGTGGGATATCGGCCCGGCGACCGGTCTGGTCATATTCCCAGCCGTGATATGCGCAGACAAGCCGACAGCCTTGAACATTCCCTAGTGAGAGCTTGAGCTGACGATGTGCGCATCGATTTTCGAGTGCGTAAAAAGATCCATCTTCTGCGCGATACAGTGCAATAGACTGCTTCCAGAAAATAACTTCGACTACAGTTCCGGGTTTGATTCGACGCACTTCTTCGACCGCGTACCAATAGTCGGGGTCCATGCCGGATGCCCGAACTTTCTGACGCAAATTTCCAGCGTGCTCAAAACTTGGTGGTGGATTATGCAGCGTACTCAAGTTGAACCTCCTTGTGGCGTTGCCTGTAGATTCTTGTTATTCATGGTACTCGCCGTTGCGATTTCGGAGTTCTCTGTGGGAATTTTTGCATCAGGATTTGTTATTGCGTTCGGACGATTGTAGTGAAACGCATAGGCGTCACTAATCGCCTCTCGAATACTGGTTGGCTGATAACCTAGTTCCTGCCTGGCTTTATTGAGGCTGGCATGACGACGCAGCCTTAACAGGCGGATAGCACCAGGGGTAAAGCGCTGATTGAAATCCGGATGAAACCGACTTAAATAAAAACTTGCCACTTCTGAGAAAGCCAGCATTATGGGTGATGGTATCTGTCGAGCCGGACGTGCAATACCGGTAACCTCCTCGAATAAATCCAGAATATCAGAGATGGTTTTGAACTCGCTGCTAAATATGTATTTCTCGCCCGAACGTCCATGCTCCATACATAACAGATGCCCTTGAACAATGTCGCGCGCAGCGACAAACTCGAATCCGCCATCAATGTAGGCACGCAATTTTCCATTGGTATAGTCGCACAGAGTTCTGCCGAGTCGCGATGGAAAGAAATCGGCTCCACCAATTACCGCACAGCACGTTGCAACAATGACTTCCTGACCTTTAGCGGCCGCTCGCCAGCACTCCTGCTCGACTTGTGACTTGCTTCGCTCATAAGGCATTGTGCGTGCCATGGGATAAAACGGCATCGTCTCATTACTCGGCAAAGAGGGATCGTCGAGATCGTAACCGACTGCACTGAATGAGCCTGTAACCACCACTCGACCCGCTTCAGTCTCACTCGCTGCTTGTAATACGTTCCGGGTGCCGAGAACGTTGGTTTCGAATATTTCCCGACGATGGTCACGATTGCCATCAATCGTAGAAATTTTCGCTGCAACATGATAGACACCTAGACAACCTTCGATTGCGTCCCTGGTGGATTTCAAGTCTCGAATATCACCATACCGGCACTCAACATCCAGATTTTCCAGTCCTTCGTTGTTGTCCTCCTGTCTTAGCAACACACGAATTGGAATGCCATCATTAAGTAGCCGTCGCACGAGATTTGATCCTACATGCCCGGCTGCACCGGTTACAAATACAGGTGCAGTGCGTGAGTTGTCAATCGAGTTCAATACTGAATCCGTTAATCAATTTTGAATATTATTTTTCGAATAGATTAACTTTGTTGCAACTTGTGAAAATTTGAAAGGGCCGACGGCAATAGTCGGTCGACACTCCGATCTGACTTGGATTTCACCCAAATCTTATGAGCGTTGCAGCTCTATATCGTCAAAGTGGGTTGACGGTTAGGTGACCACTCCATCGTACTCCTTACAATAACAAAACTCACCCGACTTGCAACATAATCGCAATCGTGGTTGTTCCCTCCTGGAACATTTGTGGTTAATATGACGCTGAACGTCAATAATTATTATAAGTCAAGCGGTTGTCTGTGAATCACTGCGCATTCTTACAGCGAAGAAGACCAAAAAAACTGTATCAGTTGATTGCTGTCTTCCAACCCATGACAAATTCAATTCAGGTTTCCAGTTAATGGGGTTTTTGAGCTAGAAAATAGTACATTGGGGTGAAAATACCAGACTTGCCACCCTCGACCAATTGGAGCGCTACTTCATTCAGTATCGTGCTGACTTCAGTGGCACCCGCTGGAAATGCTCCAAAGCGTTCGCCAATTCTTAGCACCAACTGGGTCAGAGCGCGTCCAGCAGGAATGCGTGGAATACTTGATAAACTCAAATCACGGCCTTGCAAAGCACGATACCAAGGAGTTCTGGGGTGCGACTCAAACGCAAGGTCCCGAGCTTCAAGAACTTCAAAGCCGGCCGAGATTAGTGCATTGTAAACTTCCGAAGTGTGGACTAGGTCGGGTAGTCCGTTCCCTATCTCAATACCCTTTTTTATGCGCAAGTGTTCTGAATCGTGAGGATCAAATTTGTCTGTCAGACACCAATCATAGCCCGCGAAACTTGCCCCCGGACGCAGGATTCGGAAAGTTTCCCTAAACGCCTCTACTTTGTTCGGTGCATGAGGCATGGATTCGATGGCGAAGGCACCATCAAAGCAATTATTACAGACAGGTATTTGCATGTAGTCACCGTTGATGAATCGGCACAAAGATTGCACATCTCGGGTGTTAAATTTGGCGCGTTCAATCTGGTACGCATTGATGGTCAGTCCAACGAAGTTAGCTCCGGAATAGCGAGCCATCGAAGTCATCGGACCGCCCACTCCGCATCCTACATCAAGAATCCGCATTCCCGGTTTCAAATGCAGTTTATCGGAAATAAACTGCTGGTGCCTAAGCATAGACGCCTTGAAACTTTCACCTCGATGCCTAGGGGCAAAGTGAAAAGAAGAACCCCAGCCGTACTCATAAAAATCCGTTACCAGATTGTAGAAATGATTAACGAACCTCTGATAATGCTCTTTTCTTTGCTCTGAGTCGGCCTCGTTAAGCTCCGAGTATTCGTCGACCACGGAATTGATACGCTCTGGTGCCAGATTCGCCAGGCTGCGAGAACTCGGCATTTTTTTCGTAGTCGGTGGCATGCGCATTTTCCGATTTTTATGCAGCGATGTAAAGGAGTAAGTGTGGCAAGATTTCAAGAATTGGAAAGGTTGATATTCTTCATAAACATTGAAACCACCAACAAGGAAATCAATGTACTTTGGGCTTAAGTCTCTTTCGCAATTATAGGTACGGTAGTGCCGGATTTATCCATCGTTCCGTTTGCTGTAAATTTGGAACTCGTATCGACAGCAAAGGTTCACCGAGTCTCTTTCTGGTACGATCATGATGAACAGCGAACCTGAATCCTTCATTCAATCAAAGATATAATTCCCTAAAACTCGTCAGTTCCGCCCGAACGAAATATCACAAACTGCAACCGTGCGTTTGCAACACCCCAACACGCACAGGAAACCTTCGCAAATACAGTAGTCTGAGCAACAGACTGGCAATTCCTAAGTCGCATAAAATTGAAGCACAATCAGCTTTTACTCTCAGTCGACACATATACTTAGATTGAACGACATCATTTAAGTCACCTGTAGCATTCAGAATGATTAAGCGGATATTGCGAATTCTTCTACCCGTCGGCATCATCGGAATTGCCGTAGTGGGGTTCGGAATGCTTCAATCCGACCAACCCGAAGTAACACCGGATGTGCCCCAAACCAGGCAGTGGTTAGTTGATGCACAAATCGTCAGGAAAAGTGCGTTGGTTCCGACAGCAAATCTCTTCGGCCGAGTTGTCACACCAGCCAATTCTGTTCTCAGTTCGATTCTCGATGCCAAAGTGGTTGAAGT
>CAZYSR010000108.1:0-2995 GCA_964649525.1 uncultured Gammaproteobacteria bacterium | reverse complement strand
GTTTGAGCCCTGGAAATGCAAAGAAGAGCAAACCAACGGCCAAAATGCCAACGACAATCATTTCCCAAGTGGCGAGTTCTTCTCCCATATCGAATCAGTACAGAAGTTACTGGCTGCGAAACTCAAGCATTTTACTTGCTTAGTATGTTCAAATTGAACGATCGGCGAACTTCGCGCTACGTTTACAGACGCTACACTGTGCAATTTCAGTCGCCTATCGTTCGTATAGATAGTGACGAAATTACGAGATTCAAATCAGTTCGCGCGGAATGACAAAGTCTACAAACTGAGCGGTGTTCATTCTGACTTCTCTCCAGTTTTCCACCGGCAGATCACATACCAGGGTAGCTGCGGTTGGATACAGCATAAAGGCATGATGGCGCGGTAATACCCTCAGTATGGATTCAGCAAAAATTCCAATGCCCGGATTGTGTCCCAATACCAATACTGGCGATTCAGTGGCTTGTGCCAATACATCCAAAATAGAGTGAGTGGAACCGTGGTACAGGTCCGGTTCGTATCGAACTTCGCAAGAATGTGGCATGAACTTCTGAATTCTGTCCCAGGTTTCCGTAGTCCTTGCTGATGTGGAGCACAGTACAGTCTTTGGAATGTGACCGTTTTTTACGAGCCATCTGCCAATTGCATCACTGGATTTGCGTCCGCGTTTTGAAAGTGGTCGGTCGTGATCACTGAGGTAGGGTTCATCCCAACTGGATTTGGCATGTCTTGTGAGAATTAATCGCATTTGTGATTGTTCGGATTAATCGGGTATTCACCTTACGGGTATTAAACATGATTTGAATCTGTGAGTCGGATTATCAACTCAATAGCCGAACTTAGCAATACTTTATGTATGTTTTCGTCCTATTTCACTCAGGAGGATTCATAAAGAACCTGCGCGTGAGTATCTGCTATCACAAATGTTATAGGTGCCAATCGATTTTCATTTTGATCCTGAAATGTTTCATCGATTCCGATTTTTCATGTATCGTTTGATTCCAAGAAAAAAGGCAGGCCAAGGCGGCCTGCCTAAACTGAAACCGCAAAACTCGAGTTTTTGACGCTCAAGTTTTGGGCTTCCAAATGGAGACAAATGAGCTTTGCAATATTTTGACACGAAATGCTTCTCTTGGTTTCGCTTTTTTCAATTTTTTTTAATGAAAATCCCTTGATTTAAAATTTTTCCACAAAATCAGGTCGGTTGGCTCCCATACGTGATCAACAATCAGGTGAACAACATTGCTGGCAACCTGTAGCCTGCCTTCAACCCCTAACAGGGAGAGAGATTTTGCTAATGTCGAATAGCGTTCAAAGTATTTTGGCCAGAATACTGCGTTGACGTAGCCTGTTTCATCCTCTAGTGTCATAAACACCACGCTGGAAGCACTTGCCGGTCTCTGTCTGCAAATCACTGCTCCGACATAACGTATCCTACACCCATCAGGCATTTGACTGACAGCCTTCGCAGTTGGTAGCCCCATCGTGCACATTTGATCCCGGTAATGCATCAGCATATGTCCGCGGCTGCTCACTCCAGTGCTTTGATAGTCCCAGGCTGTGGACTCCTCATCGCTCAAAGCTTCAAATTGAACCTGAAATTCAGGGGCTGTGATCAGGTGTTTCTGACTGTTCACACCGTGGGCTTCCCACACGGCAGTCCTGCGGTTGTTTGCCAGCCCTCGTAGCGCGCCGGCTTCAGCCAGTTTTCGTACCGCATTTTTTGAGATGCCAGTCTTGTAGACCAGATCCTGAATGGACACAAAATTATTGGGCGCGGATTCAAGCAACTGGAGATCCTTGTCACTTAACCCTTTCACATAGCGCAATCCTATCCTTAACGCATATCCGTCAATTCTCCTGGAGTCGGGTTCAATGGTGCAATCGTGTCGGCTGAATCTGATGTCAATCGGCAGGATCTCCACACCATGTCTGCGCGCATCTTCAATAATGGTTGAAGGAGAATAAAATCCCATAGGCTGGGAATTCAATAGCGAGCAGGCGAATTCTGAAGGGTAGTGACACTTAAGGTAGGATGCCGCATAAGCGATTAATGCGAAGCTGGCTGAGTGAGACTCCGGAAACCCGTACTCGCCAAATCCCCGAACCTGTTCGAACACCTGTTCGGCAAATTGCTGTGAGATGCCTTTAGCCACCATGCGACTGATCAGTTTTTCCCGATGCCTTTCCAAACGATCAACTCTGCGCCAGGCGGCCATGTCGCGGCGCAGCTGATCTGCCTCGCCCGGCTCATAATCAGCCGCTACCATGGCCAATTTGATCACTTGTTCCTGAAAAATAGGAATCCCGAGCGTTTTGCCCAACACTGATTCCAGCGATGGGTGTGGGTAGGTAACCGGTTCTTGACCACTTCGCCTTCGAAGATAGGGGTGTACCATCCCGCCTGATATCGGCCCCGGACGGACAATTGCAATCTGTACGACCAGGTCATACCACTTTTCCGGCTTAAGCCGGGGTAGCATGCTCATCTGTGCACGGCTCTCAATCTGAAAGACGCCGGTGGTATCCGCCTTCTGCAGCATTGCAAAGGTTTCAGCATCATCTTTTGGAATAACGCTCATATCCAGTTTGACGTCCCGGTGCTGCAAGACCAGATCAAAGCATTGGTGCAGTTGGGTGAGTGCCCCCAGTCCCAGCAGATCAACCTTGAATATTTTCATGGCCTGAATATCATCCTTCTCCCACTGAATAACTGTGCGATCAGCCATCGTGGCATTTTCAACCGGAACCATTTCATGGATATCGTCAACGGTGAACACAAATCCACCAGGGTGAATCGACAGATGCCGGGGGTAGTCGATGATTGAATTAGCGAGAGTCATTAACAGCTGATAGGTTTGAAGCGAGGGGTCGAGACCGGCTTTTACAAAGTCACCTTCTGTCACCTGTCCATATGAATTGATCTGTTTGGAAAGTCGCTGCAGTTCAAGTTCAGGCAAATCGAGTACCGAACCGACATCACGCACCGCAGAAC